>JAZRVX010000055.1:0-3769 GCA_045599455.1 Faecousia sp.
AAAAGAAACGGGGGAGGATAATGTCCAAAGAACTCATCAGGCTCCGGGATTTATCCATGGAGTTCGACGGGGAACGCATACTAGACAGCATCAATCTTTACATCAACGATCACGAATTCCTCACATTGCTAGGCCCTTCCGGCTGTGGTAAGACAACCACCCTGAGGATCATCGGCGGCTTCCTGACGCCGACCTCGGGAACGGTGACATTTGACGGTGAGACAATCAATGATGTTCCGCCCTATAAGCGGCAGATCAACACTGTTTTCCAACGTTATGCCCTATTCCCGCACTTGGATGTGTACGACAACATTGCTTTCGGCCTGAGGGTAGCGAAGCTTCCCAAGGACGAAATCGACGCCAGAGTGAAGGAAATGCTGGAAATCGTCAGCCTGAAAGGCTACGAGAACCGCTCGGTTTCTTCTCTCTCCGGCGGTCAGCAGCAGCGTGTGGCCATCGCCCGCGCACTGGTGAACCGTCCCAAGGTTCTGCTTCTGGATGAACCGCTGGGCGCATTGGATTTGCGCCTGCGCAAGGACATGCAGATCGAACTCAAACGCATTCAGCAGGCCATGGGAATCACATTCATCTATGTGACCCACGACCAGGAAGAAGCACTGTCCATGTCCGATACCGTTGTGGTTATGGACAAAGGACGCATTCAGCAAATCGGTAAACCTGAGGATATATATAATGAGCCGAAGAACGCCTTTGTGGCGGATTTCATCGGCGAAAGCAATATCTTGGACGGCGTTATGATCGAAGACTACAAGGTGAAAACCTTCGGCAGAGTCTTCACCTGCGTGGACAAGGGCTTTGAGCCCAATCAGCCCGTGGATGTGGTCATCCGTCCCGAGGACATCGACATTGTCCCCATCAAGGAGGGCCACTTAGTGGGCACGGTTACCTCCGTGACCTTCAAGGGCCTCAACTATGACATCATCGTGGAGTTTAAGGGCTTCAAGTGGCTCATCCAGACCACGGATTACCACGGTGTGGGTTCTACCATCGGCATTCGATTGAACCCTGAGGATATTCACATCATGCCCAAGAGTGAATACTCCGGTATGTTTGGTGACTACAGCTCCTACTCCGCCGAGTATGACGAGCTGACGGAGGATGCCGGGGATGAAGAAGAATAAGTCCGTGCTGCTGTCCACACCCTATCTTGTGTGGATGGTGGTCTTTACCCTGATTCCCTTGGCCGTGGTGGGCTACTATGCCGTCACCGACCCCGGAACCGGCGCACTGTCCCTGACCAATCTGCGCGGTCTTGGCATGTATCTGCCCGTTCTGTGGCACTCCATTGCTTACAGCATGGTGTCCGCGGTGTTCTGCCTGATTCTGGGCTATCCCGTGGCCTACTACATCGCCCACTGCAAGCCCTTTGCTCAGAAGTTCCTGTATATGCTGGTGATGCTCCCCATGTGCATGAGCTTTCTGCTTCGCACACTGGCTTGGGTGGGTCTGCTGCAGGACACCGGTATCATCAATAATCTGCTGGCCGCCATCGGTCTTCCCAGACTGCCGCTGATTCGCACCAAGGCGGCCGTGGTGCTGGGCATGGTGTATAACTATCTGCCCTATATGATTCTGCCGCTCTACGCCACCATCGTGAAAATCGACGGACGGCTCATCGAGGCGGCGGAGGATCTGGGCTGTACCCCGGTGCAGGTCTTCGGCAAGGTGATTTTGCCCCTTTCCGTGCCCGGGATTCTGTCCGGTATGACCATGGTCTTCGTGCCTGCCGTGTCCACCTTCTATATCTCCCAGAAATTGGGCGGCACGGACACGGTGCTCATCGGCGATGTCATCGAGCGCCAGTTCAAGCAGGGCAACAACCCCAACTTGGGTGCCGCGCTGAGCTTGATACTCATGGTGCTGGTGTTCGTGTGCACGGGCATCATGAACCGTTTCGGCGGGGATGAGGAGGTCATCGTATGAAGAAGACCAACCGCATCATCACCATTCTGATTTTCGTATTCCTGTATATCCCCATGGCTGTGCTGATTGTGGCATCGTTCAACACGGGCAAGGATATCACCCATTTTCAGGGCTTCACCTTTAAGCAGTATGCCAGACTTTTCCAGGACAGCTCCCTTTTGCAGCTGCTGGGCAACTCTATCTTAGTTGCCGTGTTGTCATCGGGCATTGCCACGGTCTTCGGCACGGTTGCCGCGGTGGGTATCAATGGCCTGAATCCCAGATTGCGCAAGGTCGCCATGACCCTGACGGACATTCCCATGACAAACCCCGATATTGTCACCGGTGTTTCCATGAGTCTGCTCTTCGTCTTCGTGGGAACCAAGATGCTGGGACAGCGCAACAGCCTGACATTCTGGACACTGCTCATTGCCCACATCACCTTCAACCTGCCCTATGTCATCCTGAATGTCATGCCCAAGCTCAAGCAGATGGATGCGAGTCTGACCGATGCGGCCATGGATTTGGGCTGCACACCGTTGGAGGCTTTTTATAAGGTGACCTTACATGAAATCATGCCCGGCGTGGTGTCCGGTGCCATTATGGCCTTCACCATGAGCTTGGATGATTTCGTCATCAGCTATTTTGTCACGGGTCTGGACTTCGTCACGCTGCCGGTTGAGATTTATTCCTACACTAAGAAGCCCATCCAGCCCAAGATTTATGCTCTGTTCACCCTGCTGTTCTTGCTGATTTTTGTGCTGATGTCCGCTATGAACATCATGCAGCTTTTCAGCGAACGCAAGAAACAGGCATCCCGTAAATAACAAGGAGAAAAGAAATTGAAAAGAATTATTACCGTTGCACTGGCTCTGTGCCTGATTTTCGGCTGTGTTGCTATGACCGGCTGCTCCAAGAAGTCCGCTGACGATGTGACCCTGTATGTCTACAACTGGGGTCAGTACATCTCCGAGGGCGACGACGATTCCATTGATGTCATCGCCGAGTTCGAGAAAGCATATCCCAACATCCATGTGAAGTACTCCACCTTTGACTCCAATGAGATTATGTACTCCAAGCTGGTCAATGGCGGTATCACCGTGGATGTGGTTATCCCCTCCGACTACATGGTGGGTCGTATGCGTCAGGAGGGCATGCTGCTTGAGCTGAACTACGACAATATTCCCAACGCCAAGTATATTGATGAAACTTTCCGCGGTCTGGGCTTTGACCCCGAGGATAAGTATTCCGTCCCCTATACCTGGGGCACCGTAGGCATCATCTATAACACCAAGTTCGTGGACGAGGCCGATGTCACCGGCTGGGAGCTGCTGTGGAATGAAAAGTACGCCGGCAAGACCCTGATGTTCGACAACTCCCGTGATGCTTTCGGCATTGCCGAGCTGCTGTTGGGCTACTCCATTAACACCACCGATGAAGCAGAGCTTCAGGCTGCCGCCGACAAGCTGGCCGAGCAGAAACCCGTGGTTCAGGCCTATGTCATGGATCAGATTTTCGACGCCATGGAAAATGAGGAAGCATGGATTGCTCCCTACTATGCAGGCGACTACCTGATGATGGCCGAGGAGAACCCTGATTTGGCCTTCTACCGTCCTGCACATCAGGGCTTCAATGTCTTCACCGACTCCATGTGCATCCCCACCTGCGCCGAGAACAAGGAAGCTGCCGAAATTTTCATCAACTTCCTGTGTGACCCCGAGATTTCTGCCGCAAACCTTGACTATCTGGGCTACTCCGTCCCCGCTTCCGAGTCCAAGCAGTACCTGGACGAGGAGCTGGTGAATGACACCGTTGCTTACCCCGATGCCGAGGAGCTGAGCAAGGC
>JAZRVX010000056.1:0-2253 GCA_045599455.1 Faecousia sp.
ACTTTTTTCAGCCGATTTTGCAAGATTTTTCGAGAAACGGATCACGGACATGCCGCTATTCGTCAGCTTTTTTCTATGACTATGGCTCTGGAGATGCCGTATGCGGGCTATCGTATAGTCTCACACGTTGGGAAAGTTGTATTTAATTGAACCATTTGGAATTGAAACAAAGGAAAAGCAGAAGCAGCAGCAGGAACAAAAACACTTTTAATTGAACCATTTTGAATTGAAACCACGATAAGGCACAAAGAAAGAACGAAGATGAAGATCTTTTAATTGAACCATTTGGAATTGAAACAATTGTTGACTGCATAATTATCAGGTAACTACTCAGGTACCCCTGACCTGACTGTAAACTGAGGGAAGCGCGGGGCTTTCGCCACCCTGATATAATTTTTTCAAAAATTTTCATCGTATCACACATTCGACTTTCAGGCCATTGAAAATCAGCCGGTTTTTGCCAGTTAGAGGGCCGTATAAGGCCTTTAAAAATTTTTCGCAGGACGCTCCGAACAAGAAGGGGCGAATCTTGCCAGAAAGCCTGTAAACAGCCTTTAATCAATTGATACACAATTTGTTAAATTTGGTAGAGTAATTTCTTTTTCCTATCTTTGCAGTATGGAAAATGACTTCAATACAGGACTTCGCAAGAGCCTCGAAGCAGACCGGATAAAACTTACCCTGCGGCGCAAACAGCTCCTTCGGGAGATGGGATACTCCGAGGATCTTGACTCCGCGGAGATTACGGAAAAGCTTCGCGAGCAGGTCCGCGCCAATGATGTCCTTAACCGAAATCTTGTCCGCAGGGATGAGGAAATTGCCCAAAGCAGAAAGGAAATTGCCCAATACAAAGCGGAAAACACATCCCTCAGAGAGCGGATTGCGGAACTTGAGGGCAAACTCGGGACCAAACCGATTGCCAAGACCAGCGCGAACAGCAGCGTGCCTCCTTCGAAGAACCCCATAGGCGTTCCTCACACGCAGCCCCGGCGCAAGCCGTCCGGAAGGAAGACCGGCGGACAGAAAGGACATCCTGGCAGCACGAGGCTCCGGAGCGACAACGTCACCGCCGCCGAGCGCTGGTATCCGGCCGCAGTCTGCCCCGTATGCGGCAAACCTCTTGACATGGACTCCGCCACGGTGGGCGCCAGAAGACAGGAGGTTGACATTCCTCTTCCGATAGAGGCGAAGGTCACCGACCATCTCCTGATGCAGGTCAAGTGCAGCTGCGGCCACTGCTGCAGGGGGCAGTTCCCTGAAACCGTGAACGCCCCGGTAAGCTTCGGCCCCAACATCATGGCACTCGTGTCTTATCTGAGCACATATCAGAACGTGCCGTTCAAGCGGCTGACGCATCTTCTGGAGACCATCTTCGGGCTTCACGTAAGCGAGGGCTCCGTATCCAACATGCTGAACTCGATGAAGAAGTTCTCCAGGAAGCCTTACGGGATGATACGCAAGAGAGTGGCTGGCGGCAAGGTTGCCGGAGCGGACGAGACCGGAGTCAACGTCAGCGGCAGGAACAGCTGGCTCTGGGCCTTCCAGAACGGTGTTGCGACATACCTCGCCTTCGACAGCAGCAGAAGCCACAGCGCCATCACCGGCAACTTCACCCCGAAGGAGCTGGGAGAAAAGGTATGGGTGACCGACCGCTGGCCGGCATACTTCATGGGAGATGTCGGGATGGAGAATCACCAGATATGCATCGCCCACCTGCTGCGGAACCTCACATACACGATGCAGGCCTTCCCGGACGACGGGTGGAGCCTTGACATGCTGGACCTTCTGCGGGACTCCGTGCACCATCGGAATCAAGGAGACATCGGGCCGGAAGTGCGGACGAAGATGGAGAAGCGGCTTGACGAACTTCTGGCAAGACCTCCGGCCTATGCCAAGGCCGACGGAACCGACACCGAACTGGACAAGCTCAAGAAGGGCATCGCCAAGCACAGGGACCACATCTTCACCTTCCTGACAGACCCTGCCGTTCCGCCGACGAACAACGACAGCGAGAAGGCACTCCGCCCCGCGAAGACCAAGCTCAAGGTCAGCGGATGCTTCCGCACGGAGGCCGGCGCGCAGAACTACGCCACCGTCGCCTCCGTCATACAGACGGCGGTCAAGAACGGGCAGAACCCCTTCGAGGTACTTCGGGGCATTGCCACCCTCGCGCTGGCGTAGTATCATAAACCGAATCATTGCTTATCGAATGTCACAGCTTGTTGCTTATGGCTGGGGTACCTGAGCAGTTAC
>JAZRVX010000057.1:0-9080 GCA_045599455.1 Faecousia sp.
CATGCTCGAAGAAGGAGGGGACGGCACTCCGGAGCATCCCATCGGAGGTCCCCGCTGGGTCGGGGACTCCTTCGCGGAACTGGAGGACTGGCTGATGCAATGCGCCGCCGACTGGTGGGGCGAAGGCATGGACAGCCCCATGGCGCAAGCCCTGGTGGAAGCTCTCGAATCCGCCTGATGAGCGCCAGCCGGTAACTGGCCGAAACGCCCCGAGGGGCGTCGCGGAAAACCGCAACAGCTTTCAAATCAAGAAGGAGGAATTTCCCATGTCAAAGACCATTTTCGTCCGCAAACCCAGTACCCTGGCCGAGGTGAAGGCCGGAATCGCGGAACACAAGCGCTTCTTCGACTCCAAGGGCGGCGACTACTACGTCGCGGAGGAACGTCAGCTCTCAAATCAAGAATGGGAGGAGCTCACCAACAGCTTCCTGACCGATCGCGAGTGGATTTCGGAATTCAACGCGAAGGAGTACCCGGCAGACGGGGGGCAGCTTCCCTGCATCCGAGTGACCTGCTCCGGCTCTGAAATCGCCCTCATCATCGACCCGCAGGGCTTCGACTACGCCCGCTACGTAGGCATCGAGACTGCCGACAGCTCTGAAATCGAGGAGGGCGACAGCTTTGAAATCGAGGAGGACGAGTACGACGAGGAGGACGAATACGAGGAGGATGACTACGAGAAAAACGAACCCGTCACGGAAGACGAGGTGGTCGACGGCCTTCGCGCCCTCCTGATGGGCGAAAGCCTGGACTGCACGCTCCTCGACAACACCGATACCGCAACCTACGAGGAAGGCGGCTACCTGACCTACGACAAGGGGTTCACCATTCGCACGGCGGACGGCAGCGTCTTCCAGATCACGGTCAAGCAGGAACGCTGACCGGCACGGCTTTCAAATCGAGAAGGAGGTATTTTTCCATGAAAACGTTACTTTACCTGAACGGCAAAAAAACCACTCGCAAGGCGCTGCTGGAGCGCATGCCCGAAAGCACACTCGAACGCCTCATCCGGGCCGCCAAGGAGCAGTTTTGGGAAGACCCGCTGGTGCAGAACGACTTCATGGTGTCGGGAGGCATCCTGACCATAAAGTTCTGGTAAGCTTTCAAATCGCCCGCCCGACGAGCGCCAGGTGGTGCCTGGCCGAAACGCCCGAGAGGGCGTCGCGGGAAACTGCACCAGCTTTCAAATCAAGAAGGAGGATACTACCATGACTGAACAGACCAGAAGCTATTTCTATCGGATGTACGAGGAAGCCTCGCGCTTCCACCAGGCAAAGCGTGAGCGCGAGGACGAAAAGCGGGCGCTCATGGCCGCGGACGACTGGGACGCGGTGAGCGCATGGTATGAGCGCGAGAAGCAATTTCTCAATCCCTTCACCTCCGGCCAGTACAAAGCCTACTGGGCATTCGACCGTAGCTCTGAAATCGAGACCGGCGACTTGGAGATGAGCGACTTCCTTTGGGAGTACGAGGTCAAGGACTTCTCCGATACCCTTCGAGCTGCGGGGTTGACCACCTTCGTCCTTACCAACCAGTCCACCGGGCTGATGAGGAATATCCATGAACTGGAAGCGGAGGGCTGGCGCCTGGTCGGCACCTGCAAGCTGGCGGTGAAAGAAAACCGCTACGGCTGCGAGCGCATTGAGGAACGCCTCGGTCTGCGCTTTGAAATCGAGAAGGAGGGATGAGCATGAAGTACAACAGCGAAACCAGCATGGAGCCGCATCTGCAGGAAGAAATTCAGATGCTCCTTGGAATCATCACGGCGAACTTCCGAGCCGGGATAGACAATACCAACCCCGTATCAAGGCTTGGCGGCATCTGCACGGCGATCCACGCCTTCATCGACGAGATCTGGACGCTCAAGCTGGACACGCTAATGCGATACGTCCTTGTGAACGAGGACGAAACAGAGTGCATCACTCCTGACAAGCTTTGAAATCCACCTGACGATGGCTGCCGGCAACAGCCGAAATGCCCCGCGGGGCATCGTGGAAGCCGAGAGCTTTCAAATCAAGCAGAGGAGATAGACATCATGGAGAAAAACCAGCGACTTACGCTTACCCTAGAAGGCATCAAATTCACCTGTCAGCTTCGGGACGCAAACACACTGATGGTTTGCAGCCATCATCCCTACGATGAGACCGAGTACCATTGGGCGGCGCAAACTTCCAAATCAAGCTGGGGAATCTACCGCAGCGGGAAACTGGTCAAAGGCGGATTCATTCCCCCTCGCGGAACACTCAATGACATCTTCCTTCAGGTTGCGATGCTCCTGCTTATGATGGACCGTGAGGCCAACCTCAAACCTACGCCCGCAATCTGGTAATCCACCTGACGATGGCTGCCGGCAACAGTTGAAATGCCCCGCGGGGCATCGTGGAAGCCGAGAACTTTCAAATCAAGCAGAGGAGGAACCGTTATGGAACGATTCAAATACGGTCAGCTTGCCAGCGGATGCTGGTGCGTATGGTGTACCGAGGGGACCAGCGTCAACGTTTCCCTTCCCACCAGGGTGGAGGCGGAGAAACTGGTCAGCACTCTCAAATCGAGAGAGGCGGAAGAATTCGACTTGCCCGCCTACCTGCTGGGGAGTATCTACCCGCAGATGGACGAGGCGGACTGCGAGGGCTGGAACTTCATCGAAGCCGAGGCGCTGGCGCACGATCTCCTTTTGGACGGCATCGTCGCCGACCCGGAAGAAATCTATGAAATCATTACAGAGTTCATCGCGCAGGACGCGGATGAGCTTTGAAATCAAGGAGGACGACATGCAGAAACCCATTTCCAGAGAACAGTGGATCGCAGCCTTGCGGCAGGAGCTTTCAGATCTGAAAGCGGAGCTGCGCAAGACGAAGGGGCAGTACAAACGTGCCACCATTCAGGGCGAGATCCGGGCGGTTTGCCGGGAGCTTGTCCGACTGGAGGAAAGCTGAACCCGCCTGACGATGGCTGTTGGCAGCAGCCGAAACGCTCCGAGCGGGGCGTCGCGGGAGCCACACGCTCTCAAATCAAGAAGGAGGTACGCATGATGTACGCAATGGCATGGAAAGAAATCCAGTTGGGCGGAAACCAGCCCATCAAGGTAAAGACGTTTTTCTCGGAGGAACAGCGACAGAAGTTTATCGACGGGCTGACCGCCAGCGGTATCCGCTTTCAAATCACGAGCCGGAGTTCCGAGAACAGCCACATGGTTTCTGATTTTCAGATCGGCATGCGGGTGCGAATTGAAAAAGCGCTGCACACCGAGTTCATCGACAAGGAAGGCATCGTGGAGAAAACCGTGAAGAAGGACAGTACAGTATGCGTGAGGCTTGACAACGGGGAACGCTATCGTTCCTTTGCCTGGAACCTTGAACTGGCGTAAGCCGAGCGCTTTCAAATCGAGAGGAGGATCAAACCATGTGGGTCGCAAGAGCGAGATACGAAGACGGCTCTGAAATCGAGCGGCGTTTTCCTTACACCGCCAACGGGAACTATCACATCGAGCGTGAGGGACAGTACCGGATCGAATGCTGGCTGCTGGAGCGGGATACGGATTCACCCTGCGTCTGGTATTCGGTCGATTACGAAGAAGAGTAACCCCGACTTTCAAATCAAGAAGGAGGAGACCAGATCATGACAGACACTCATACCATTCCCAACAGCGACGGGGAACTTTTCAAATCCGCGGAAGGCCGCAGACTTCTCATGGAACGCTACGGCGGTTCCCGGTTCCCTTACTCAGGAGTAAATGAGGACGGGGAGCAGGTTCTCGTCAGCATCAGCGCCGGCGGCATCGTGATCAACACCTTCCAGTCAAACGGCTGGGTTCGCGTGAACTACTATGATGCCGAAGGATACGCGGACGGTGAGACTTTTGACGGACATTGGAAGTAACTGCCAATTAGACCGGCTTTCAAATCCAGCGCCGCCTTCGGGCGGCTTTTTCGTGTCCGGCCCACACAGCCCTCACGTCGGGGCCGTTTTTTGCCGGGGTGTTTCCTCGGTTCCCGACGTTCTGCCCGACATGGGGCAACGTGCGCGCCACAGCTTTGAAATCGACTGCCCAAAAACAAGAAAAGCGGCTCCGCTTGGGAACCGCTTCCGGTTGCGCTTAGTCATTCAAGCATACCCATTCTCCGATGGTTTTGGGTTTGCCGGCAAAGGCTTCCAGCGCCTCACTTACGCCGCACTCGTCGCAGACCATGATATCGAAGGCGCGACTGAGCGCGTTGGAGTACAGGGCGGTCTTCATGGTATCCCGTCCGCAACGGGGACAGGGCAAATGCTCTCCGGTTTCCTGTCTGGCTTTGAAATCCAGCAGGATTTTTTTCTGTTCCTCAAGCATTCGGATCACCAGCCTTTCCGATGACCCGGAATTCATCCTGACCGGGCACCAGTCCGAGACCGCTTCCGCAGTCCCAGCGCGCGAAAACGGTTCCGACATCGTCCACGTGCGTCACGGTACCTTTGCATCCAGGTTTCAGAACGTGATTGTAGGGATCGTCCATGGAAATCAATTCTATGCGGATACCGACCGGGTAACGCTCTCGAATCAGTCGGACTTCTTCACGGGAAGGGAATCTCATTCGATCACCCCCTCTTCGTTTCCGCCCTCGACAGCTTTCAAATCGCCGTCCGCTTCCGTAGCCGTTGTGTGCCGCGCGGCCTTGCGACGCTCAGAGAACTTGGCCTTGTGGGCTTCCATCTTATCGGTGTTCTTGAAGGCCGCGTAGCCCGGAAGGTGGCTGAGCAGCACGGCGCGGTCGGCTTTGAAATCGACGCCGCCGAAACCAAGCTGCGTCAGCAGACTATTGCAATAGTATTTCATTTCGCTCCCAGCAGGTTCGACACGCTTGGCGCTGACATGCTGGGCGGTTTTTGCCCGGTCGATGATGGCAAGGAAGAGCTTAGTATAGCTCTGCCAGTTGGAAGGCTCGTTCCCGTCAAAGGGAAAAGCGAAGATCAGCCGATCCGCTTTCAAATCAAGACCGCGAATCATGCCGACCTTCGCTTCGCTTTCCAGGATGCTCACGATCTTTTTCATGCTGTCGAGCTTTTCATCGTTCAGCAGGCCAATGACCTCTTCGTCGATGAAAATGAAATCGCTCCGGGTCATGGCCGCGATCAGGTTCTGTTTGGCGTAAACCAGCTTGAGTAGATTGATCATGGCGACCGGGGTCAGTTCTGAAATCGGGATGGACACATCGGTTTCGGTGATCGTGTCAACCGTCTTTTCTTCAACCGGAACGGCAGGTTCTTGATGGATGTAATCGTGGCGGATCAGAAAGTCCTTGATGGCTTCCAAATCGGCACCGTCGATGCTGTTGTCCTTGTTGATGGTGTAGGGGCCGACCTCGTAGGCGAAGGTTGGAGCAGCGAGGTACTTTACCTCGGCTCCGATCTCCGCGGCCAGTTCGACGGCCAGCGCCTTGCGGTCGATCTTCGTATTGGGATTGGCGTTCATAATCATTTCCTCCTCTGAAATCAGTCGTTTACGACGCGGTACAGGTCGTCGGCGAAGTAGTAGCCGGTGAAGGGATTGAATAGGGCATGGCACTTGACGCCGTTGGGTGTCAGAACGATGTAGTCGTTGTCGCCCGCTGTTTCCAGAACCTCCACCTCTACCAGATCAGCGCGGTGCGTACCGTCCCGGTCCAGCGAGTGTAGCATTGCTTTTGCCATTGAAGTGACCTCCTTTTGTTTGGGTAGTCTATATATCACTCCAAACGGCATATAAGTCAACGCCATATGTGGAGAAAGCAATGATTTATCAATTCAACGGATCAGACCCCATTCGGCGAACTTCTCAAATCCGCCGAGACCCTGAATATAGTCACGGGCAAGAGCCACGATGGCACTGTAGGGAACACCGTCCACCGTTCGGTCGCCGATGGCGCAGGAGATCTCCACGGGCTCGCCGGTGACCTGCGCCTTGATCCAGGCGTAGATGTTCACGCTGACGTCCGCTTTGGAGAGGTCCTTGCCGTGCAGCCCGCCGCCCGTGACGGAATCGCCCATGTCGCTGCCGAGCTTGCGGTTGGTCGCGCCGGTGTCCACGTTAGTGCCACCTTTCCAATCGCCGAGGGGATTGACTTCGGCGCAGGGGAAGAGCCGCTGTACTTCCGCCGTGGGCGCGTTGCTCTGGCAGAGGATCAGGCGTCCATCGTCAAGAATGTACTTGCCGTCCGCGTGATACCGGGAGTAAAGCTGATGAGCGACTCGACAGAGCTGTTTCTGCTCCAGCGTCACTGGCATCCCCTTGAAGATGCCGTTGTCGCCGCAGCGCAGGCCGTGAGACTGGTTCTCCGCCAGAATGGAATCCTGGGGAAGCTGGCGGAACACCACATGAACATTGCCCGCGATTCGCTGGGCAGCCTCAATGACCGAGTTCTCAGGAATCGAGACCGAGGTTTCCGCGATGATGTTGCAGACCTTGTGACCGATGAGGACTTCCACCGCGATGCGGGGATTCTTCGTCTGGCTGTAGGCCAGATCGACAACGGCGCCGGCAATGCGGTCCGCAATTTTATCAGGATGAGAGGGATTCACTTTTTCAAACATGATTTGACTCCTTTGAAATCAAAAGAGGAACGGCATCTCTCAGCCGTTCCCCGTGTCGTTCTATTTTTGACAGCCTATACTATAGCACAGGAGCATACTATAATTCAATCTAAAATACTATAATGTTCATGCGGGCACATGAATTTCCCGCAGCGCCTTACCATGGATTACGTACACATTCGCTATGGCATAGTTCATAGAAACCGCGATATCTTCCCAGCGTTTATAGCACAGATACCGCAGTTCCAACACCATCTGATACTCAGGGACAGAGACAGCATTGATTGCGCTGGTGATTTCTTTTTTCAAATCGACCAGTCGGTCAATGTCCTCATTGATTTCCCGTTCCATATCAACGATCTTCACGATGGTACTTTCCATGTGCTGAAGATTCGGTGACGCGCTTCTGGGCATGTCGCTGATCGTCGCGGTAGCCTTGGTAGCCAGCGCCCGAAGGTTGGATACCTGTTCCAGTTTGGCATCGATTCGCTGGTCAAGCTGGTATGCCTGACTCAAATATTCCTTTGCGGTCATAAATCCTCCTTCGCCCAAGGCATCTGTCCATGATAGTATTTGTCGGCAAACAATCGCTGTTTTTCCGGGGAGGTATCCGCGATGCGCCGAAGAGCGATCTGCCGATCATGCTCGCATTTCCATTTGGGCTTGTAGAAGGGACAGGTAGCATAGTTGCCGCGGCATATTCTTTCTTCAAGCACCGCGCATTCCCTGCCCTTCCTCAGCCCGAAACATTTTTCATTCACGGACGCTCACCTCTCATGCCTTGAAGTCATACAAAGCGTAAGGGGTGAGCGCGCCCTTCCCGCCTGTCTTGTTGTAGAGCCGGAACATGGCGAAGGCAAAGGTGTAATCCTTGTTCTTGGCGGTGGCATCCTTGTACTTGTTGAGATCGGTGAGGTCAGTACCCCCCACGGACTTGAGAAATCTTGCCTGATTCATTTCATCCCGGTATGCCTTGATGAACATGGCCATGCCGCCAACGATATTGGCGTTGAGACTCCACGTCTCGCCATGCCATGCAGCCATGAGCAGGGACAGCGTTTCGGAATAGAGATCGGCATCTGTCTCATAGATCTTCCAGAGCTTAGCTACACAGCCGAGGGTACATTTGGCCGCGGTGCGACCACTGGGCGAAAGGCGGAATCCGGCCGCCTCGGTGCGGCTGCGGAAATCGCAGGCACGGTCATCATTGGAGAGCAGAAGGGCTTTCAGACGGGCGGCGGTGGCGACCTCCTTGGATTCACCGCGCTGGAGGGCGAAGAGGTAGGCTTCGTCCTCATAAGACAGACCGTGGAACAGCATGCAGTCCACCATGAAGTTGTCGAACTTGTTGACCTCCTTCAGCGCGGCCAGCGTGTGAGCGCCGTCGAACACATAGTAGTGGCCGTCCCGGCTGCTGACCTTCAGCGGATTGACCAGACGGGCATCAAAGTTCTCTACGATGCGTCCCACACGTTTCAGGTCGATGGCGCGCTGGTAGGAGGTATCGCTCTCAAGCATGGTGCTGGGCAGACGGGTGAATTCATAGCTGCACGTTTCGTCCAGCATCCGTACCACGCTGTTGTTTTCGACATGCTTGGGGGAAATGTTATCAAGGGAAAGCTGAATTCCCTGGGTGTTCAGGGGCTTATTGGACTGACGGCGGGCGTTACGATTCTTGCGGCTCATGTTATTTATCCTCCTCATTCTGAGTGTTGTTCAGATGTTTGTCGAGCAGTTCTTCCGTGGTGTCGGCTACGTAATCGATCAGTTCACGGATCAGATCGGAGTGCTCCTCCGAAATCATACTGGGGCGGTACTGGGCGAGTGTTGCCTCGAAGGCCGCGAGGTAAGCGTTCTGGGCATGCTTCAAAAGGTCCACAACCTGACCGAACAGGGCGGGATCGTCGGGCAGACCTATGGCGACGTGCGCGGTCTTGCCGTTCTTGACCTGGATACCGGTGTCACGGGGAATGGGTTGTTCCGCGGTGTCATCCGTTGCCTGTTTTGCCTTGGCCTCGCAGTCCTTGCAGATGCTTCGCGGTCGGCTGCAGTTGCAGGGGATGTTGAATTCGGAATAGGGCTTTTCTTCATGGCAGCTCTCACAGACCATGGTTTCGCCTTCGTGTTCACGGTTCACCAGATCGGTGTACGCTTTGTGAATGGACACCCGACCGGCGCGGAGCTTTTTCTTGGTTTCCTCATCCGCGTTGGCATCCAGGTGCTTTACTTTCGAGATCGTATCGCGGGATACCCCAGCCATCCTGGCAAGCTTTTCTCTGGTTTCCCCCTTGGCGGAACCCTCCGCAGAATTCTGCGGGGGGTCTACGGCTTTTCCGGCGCGAGCGCGCAACTCAGCCAGCCTTTTGAGCATGGGTTCAAACTTGACGGCCATAAGACTGCGCTGGTAGCTGTTCAGATTGCGTCGTGCCAGTTGGTGTTCAAGCATCCAGAACATAGCGGCCTCCTTGTTATCAAAGCTGCGTTCATCGTAGGTGAAGGGAATCTGATGCCGCTGACAGATCTCGTAGCGGTTG
>JAZRVX010000058.1:0-4465 GCA_045599455.1 Faecousia sp.
ACCCCGCGGGGCGAAAGTTGTTGACAAAAGGTGCGCGCTGTTGTAAAATTTTCATGTATGCGGAGGTGCAAAGGGTCTTCAGTGCCCCGAGCGGCTTCGCTGTATTTTTTTGTAAGTTTGCGAAAGCATTTTCCTGCTTTCCTCAATAAGGAGATAGAATCATGGGTAATTGCGCAATTGTTGGTATCAACTGGGGCGACGAAGGCAAGGGTCGTATGGTCGACCTGCTGACCGAGGACTACGATGTGGTCATCCGCTATCAGGGCGGCGGCAACGCCGGTCATACCGTCATCAATGAGTATGGCAAGTTCGCTCTGCATCTGCTGCCCTCCGGCATTTTCCGCAAGGGCGTTGTGAATGTCTTAGGCAACGGTGTTGCCCTTGACCCCGAGAATCTGTGGATTGAGATGGAGGAGGTCATGTCCAAGGGTGTGGCATTGACTCCCGAGAACCTGAAAATTTCCGACCGTGCATCGCTGGTTCTGCCTTGGCACCGCCTGCTTGACGGTCTGGAGGAAGCCCGCCTTGCCGACAAGAAGTTCGGCTCCACCAAGCAGGGCATTGCACCCTTCTATTCCGATAAGTTTGCCAAGAAGACCGTGCTGGCCGGTGAGCTGATTCACTCCAAGCACCTGAAAGAGCACCTTGCAGACCTCTTAGAGTGGAAGAATCTGACCATTACCAAGGTCTATGGCGCGGAGCCTGTGACCATGGAGGAGATTGAGGCTTGGTTGGATAACTACTGCGAGAAGATTAAGCCCTACATCTGCGACACCGGAGCATTCCTGAGAAGCGCCCAGGACGAGGGCAAGAGCATCCTCTTTGAAGCCCAGCTGGGCTCTCTTCGCGACTTAGACTACGGCATCCATCCCTACACCACCTCCTCCAACCCCATTGCCGCCTATGCTCCCGTGGGTAGCGGCCTTCCCAATGTGAAGATTGACGAGGTTGTGGGCGTTGTGAAAGCCTACTCCTCCTGCGTGGGCGAAGGCCCCTTTACCTGCGAGTTCTTCGGCAAGGAAGCTGAGGATTTGCGTGAGGCAGGTTTCGAGTACGGTGCAAAGACCGGCCGTCCCCGCCGTGTGGGCCCCATCGATTTGGTTGCCACCCGCTATGGCGTGGCCTGCCAGGGCGCTACCAACATTGCGCTGACCAAGATGGATGTCATGGGTTATATGGACAAGGTTCCCGTCTGTGCCCACTACAAGCTGGACGGTAAGATTACCGATGAATTCCCCTTCCCCTCGGTGCTTGCCGACGCCGAACCCGTCATCGAGTATGTGCCCGGCTGGAAGTGCGATATCTCCCATATCCGCAAGTGGGAAGACCTGCCCGTGGAAGCTCAGCAGTATGTTGAGTACATCGAGAAGGCCATCGGCTGCCGCATCGGTTATGTCTCCGTGGGCCCCGAGCGTGATGCCATCATTATCCGTTGATTGGAGTTAAACATGACCAATATCTATGAATCCCCCCTGAGCTCCCGCTATGCATCCCGGTACATGCTGAACCTCTTCTCCGCCGAGAAGCGCATCGAGACCTGGCGCAGACTTTGGATTTCCTTAGCCAAGGCCGAGCATGAGCTGGGTCTGCCTGTAAGTGCCGAGCAGGTGGAGGAATTGAAGGCACACCTGCATGAAATCGACTTTGAGGTCGCCGCCAAGCGCGAGAAGGAAGTGCGCCATGATGTTATGGCACATGTCTACGCCTACGGACAGGTTGCCCCCGGCGCTGCCGGCATCATCCATCTGGGCGCAACGAGTTGCTATGTCACCGACAATGCCGACATTGTCCTCTACCGTGACGGCCTTAAGTATCTGCGCGGAGAATTGCTGAAAGTAATGGCAAACCTTTCTAAGTTCGCCCGGGAATATAAGTCCATGCCCACCCTGGGCTACACCCACTATCAGCCCGCACAGCTGGTCACTGTGGGAAAGCGCGCCACGCTGTGGCTGCAGGACTTTATGACCGACTTGGAGGAGCTTGACTATGTGATTTCCTCCATGCGCTTTCTGGGCTGCCGCGGCACCACCGGCACGGAAGCAAGCTTCGTTGACCTCTTCGATGGCGACACCGCCAAGATTGACGAGATGAACCGCAAGATTTCCGGGGATTTCGGCTTTGACAAGTGCTTCTATGTCTGCGGCCAGACCTACCCCCGCAAGCTGGACAGCCGCATCTTAAATGTTCTGTCCTCCATTGCCCAGTCCGCTTACCGCATGGCAAATGACATTCGCCTTTTGCAGCATGACCGTCAGGTGGAGGAGCCTTTCGAGAAAAATCAGATTGGTTCTTCTGCCATGGCCTACAAGCGCAACCCTATGCGCTGTGAGCGTATCTGCTCCCTGTCCCGCTACCTGATGGCCGATGCCATGAATGCTCCTATGACCGCCTCCACCCAGTGGCTGGAGCGCACGCTGGACGATTCCGCCAACCGCAGAATTTCTCTTCCCGAGGGCTTTTTGTGTGCAGACGCCGTTCTGCGCCTTGCCCAGAATGTCACCGACGGTCTGCATGTGAATGAGAAAATCGTGGAGCGCACTGTCCGTGAGTTCTTGCCGTTTATGACCACCGAGAATCTGATGATGGAGGGTGTCAAGCGCGGCGGTGACCGCCAGCAGCTCCATGAAATCATCCGCGAGTGCTCCATGGAGGCTACCGCCCGCATGAAGAACGGTGAGGACTGCGACCTTTTGGAGCGTCTGGCTCAGCGCCCGGAGTTCGGCATGACGAAAGACGAGATGGAAGCACTCCTGAATCCGGCTGCCTATATCGGCCGCTGCCCGGAGCAGGTGGAGAATTTCCTTGCCGCCGTGGAGCCGCTGCTCGCGGGCGTAAGCTCCGAGATTGCGGAAATCAATCTGTAAATTCCATTGGGGCGGCGAAAAGTCGCCCCAAACCAATATAGAAAGGACTGCACCTATGGAAAAGATTCTGGTTCTTGACTTCGGCGGCCAGTATAATCAGCTCATTGCCCGCCGTGTCCGCGACCTCCATGTCTACGCCGAGATTGAAAATTTCGACTCCATCACCTGCGAGGAGATTGTCAGCCGCGGCTATAAGGGCATCATCTTCACCGGCGGCCCCAACTCCGTCTATGATATGTCCTCCCCCCACTACGACCCCAAGGTTTTGACGCTGGGCATCCCCGTACTGGGCATCTGCTATGGCTGCCAGCTTACCGCATGGATGGGCGGCGGCAGTGTTATCACCGCCGAGACCTCCGAGTACGGCAAAATCAACCTGACTGTGAAGAAGAAAGCTTCCAAGCTTTTTGCCGATGTTCCCGCCGAGAGCATCGTGTGGATGAGCCACACCGACCGCGTGGATAAGCTCCCCGAGGGCTTTGAGGTCACTGCCCACACCGATGTCTGCCCCGTGGCGGCCATGGAGAACGAGGACAAGCGGCTCTACGCCGTCCAGTTCCACCCCGAGGTCACCCACTCTCAGTTCGGCATCAAAATGCTGGAAAACTTCCTCTATAAGGTTTGCGCCTGCGAGGGCACTTGGCAGATGGATTCCTTCATCGAGGACACCATCAAGAAACTGCGTGAGCAGATTGGCGACCGGAAGGTGCTGCTTGCTCTGTCCGGCGGCGTGGATTCCTCCGTGGCCGCGGGTCTTGTCAGCCGCGCCGTGGGCGACCAGCTCACCTGTGTGTTCGTTGACCAGGGTCTCATGCGCAAGGATGAGGGCGACTTCGTGGAGAAGACCTTCACGAGCCTCTTTGATATGAACTTTGTCCGCCTGAATGTGCAGGAGCATTTCTTAAAGTGCCTTGCCGGTGTCACCGAGCCCGAGGCCAAGCGTAAGATTATCGGCACCGAGTTCTATAAGGTCTTCTGGGACGAGATTCGCCGTCAGGGCGGCAACGAATCCTTCTTCGTGCAGGGCACCATTTACCCCGACCGCATCGAGTCCGGCAAGGGTAAGGCCGACAAGATTAAGACCCACCACAATATGGTCAAGCAGCCTGAGGATGTGCAGTTCCTCGGCACCATCGAGCCGCTGGCAGACCTCTTTAAGGACGAGGTGCGCCGCGTGGGCGAGCAGCTGGGCATTCCCCATGAGCTTGTCTGGCGTCAGCCTTTCCCCGGCCCCGGTCTGGGCGTGAGAATTATCGGTGAGGTCACCGCCGAGAAAGTCAAGATTTTGCAGGAGGCCGACTGGGTGCTCCGTGACGAGATGGCAAAGAATGGCTATGAGAAGAACATGGCGCAGTTCTTCTGCGTCCTGCCCGGCGTTTCCACCGTTGGTGTCATGGGCGACCATCGTACCTATGACCATCTGCTTGCCATCCGCGCCGTCACGACCGACGACTTCATGACTGCCGACTGGGCAAGAATCCCCTATGATATTCTCGCCAAGGTCTCTAACCGCATCACCAACGAGGTCAAGCACATCAACCGCGTGGTCTACGACATCACCTCCAAACCCCCCGCAACGGTGGAATGGGAATAATAGCGCA
>JAZRVX010000059.1:0-4591 GCA_045599455.1 Faecousia sp.
TGCCACCGGCAATCATTTATATTTTGATTCGCTGCGCGGAGCACCGCCGGGTGTGGCAATCCGCATCCTAAAACCTACAGTTTTCATCCGAATACGGTCTAAACCGCAATGTTTGGGAGAACGGATTAGCTTTGCATTCCCTTTGGTCACCGTGTCGGCCTACGGCCTCCTCGGAATGACCGACTTTTTCGACAGTCTGGGGGCGGCTAATAGCCGCCCGCAAAGTAGTGAATGAAGTTAAAGCTTCCTTATTTTCCGCAGACCAATCATTGCGGTCAGCCCCATGGAAGAGACAATGAAGACCGTCAGGAGCATCCCCAGAGGGAAACGGTCTCCGGTCTGGGGGCTTTCCACGCTGGTGCGCACCAGTGTATAGGTGGAAAACTGGCTCAGGTTGTCAAATACGATGTTGCCGTTGGTGGAGGAAGAACTCTGTGCAAGGTAGTTCTTCACATCGTGTCCGGCGTGGATGTAGTACAGCCGCTTGGCAGGGCTTCGGTCGAGATTGGGGAAAGTGATGGTAGCCTTATAGGAGCCGGTGTCCGTCACGCCGATAACCGCGCCGTCCACAGTGCCGTTCTCTTTGTAAGTGGTCAGGCTCAGAGAAATGTCAAAGTAGGTCAGGTCGTTGTAGGCGTTATAAACCAGATGCATACCGTCCTTGGTCACAGCCCGCTCCCGCAGAGCGGTGTTGTCGGCGGTGCTGCCGGAGTTGCCGATGGTGAATTTGAAGCTGTATCTTCCGTCTGCGATGGCGGTTTTCTGGCTGTCAGTCAGGGTGGTGTTGACTTTCACGGAGGAACTGCCCGTGCGGATGGCTTCTGCCAGACCCGCGGCATTGGTCAGAGAGATGCTGCCCACATGGCTCTTCTCTGCGATATCCGTCGTGATGGGAATGGTCTCCACATGGACTGTGACGGTCACATCGGCATCGCCCATGGGGAAGGTGTAGCCGGCAGAGGTCTTGGTCACCGTGGCGGTGGGGCTGACGGTGACGGACTTCACCCGGAAGGGGGCATTCACAGTGGGAACCACGGTAACGGTTTCACCGGAGGTATAGCGCGTTTGGGCATCCAACAGAGCAGCACTGCCGTGCGCAGTGGCCATGGTTGCGATGGTGACGGTGTGGGTGTCCTTAATTTCCCACTTGGTGTTGGTGTTTGCGGTCACGGTGACGGCATCACCCGCGGGTGCATTTTGTACCAGCTCCCGGGAAACCGTAATTTGCAAAGCACCGTCCTTTGCCTCTGTGGGGGTACCGGTAAAGGTCAGTGTGATGGTTTTTTCATCTGTGCGGGCAACCGTGTAGGTGATGCCTGCGGGGCAATTGGTCACCACCACATTGGCGGCAGTGAATGCAGAGGCCGTTTCGACCAATGCGCCATCGGTAAGGGTCAACGCCAAGGTGGTGCCGCTCGTCAGCGCGCTTTCCTTTTTGCCGGAAAGCGTTTTGCTCTCTGCTGTAAAAGCGATGTTTTTCACTTGGACAGTGCAGGTGGTCTTTACGGTATTGTCCGCATTTGCGGTGGCGGTAATGGTTGCGCTGCCTGCCTTGTGCGCGGTAACAACGCCGTTTGCCACGGTAGCGACATCTTCTTTGTCAGAACTCCAAGTGATTTCTTCATTGGCAGGGGTGACGGACAGTGTGGCGGTGCCGCCCACATAGAGCAGGGGTACAGTGGTCGGACTGACAGTCAGAGCGCTGAGCTTAAAGCTTGCGGCAACCGTTACATTCTTCTCCGGCATGGTAAAGGTATAGCTGTCTCCACTCTTCACTGCCTCAAAGGCGGTGCCGCCCTCGGGGGTCACGGTGACAGTATTTACGGTGTAGCCTGTATCGGGGGTAACGGTAACGGTGATGGTCTCATCCTTGGCTGCGGTGGCAGCCGAGACGGAAACCTTCTCACCTGCGGTGACAGTGAAGACCTGGGTCCACTTGGCGGTCAGGGTGACGTCCTCGGTGATTTCGGTACCAAAATCCCATTCCTGCTCGTCATTTTTCCAGCCGTCAAAGCGCCAGCCGGTTTCCTCGGGGGCAGTGGGGGCGGTGATGGGATTTCCGCTTTTGACAGTCTTCTGCGCCGGAGTTACAGTTCCATGCTCGGTTGCAAAGGTGACGGTGTAGGCCTTGTAGGTCTCAGTTCCCACCTTGCCGCACACGCAGGTATAATAGTAGGTATTTGCTTCGCCGGTCTTCTCTTGGGTGAAGTCTGCCACATTGTACTCGTGATTTCCATAATTGTAGGCGTTTTCACCGCTATGCTCCTCGCAGCCTTCCACGGTGCACTCGTGCCAGTGTTTATTATCGTCGTATGCCCAAGCCTCTTTGGGGCTGTGCTCCAGCGTTTCGCCATCGGCAAATGCCGTCAGTGCCACCACAGGCACAATGCCGATGAGCAGGCTGGCCAGCAATATCCAAACCACAATTCGTTTCATGTTCTGATTCATGAGAATCTCCTTATCGCAATCGGCTCCCGGGAGCCGGAAATATCTATGTCTTTTTCCTATCATACCACTGCGGCACTGTCATAAGCAATTACAAATGGTTACATTTCGCCGCTGTGAGAAAATTTTATAATTTCTTAAATATTGGCTGACCTTGCCGGGGGAAGATTTCACTTGCCTTTTGGCGCGCGCGGGACTATAATAGCACTTGTGGTAGTATGCCCTTTGGGCATAAAACAGAAAAATGCGAGAATTCTTCGTATCAGGAGGAATGGCAATGGATCCCATTTACGTGACCGGACACCGCAACCCGGATACTGATTCCATTGTGGCCGCCATGGCCTATGCGTCTCTGCGCAAGGCACTGGGTGACCGTGAATATGAAGCTGCCTGTCTGGGCAGAGTATCGGACGAGACCCAGATTGTGCTGGATCGCTTCGGCTTCCAGCCCCCCAAGCGCATTACAAGCATGTATACACAGGTGCAGGACTTGGAGTATGACACCCCAACGGTTCTGTTCTCCGGTGTTTCCGTCTATCAGGCGTGGAAGACCCTGCAGGAGCAGAAGGGCGTGACCGCCCTGCCCGTTGCCAACGATGACGGCACCCTGTTTGGTATGCTCTCCCGGGAGGATGTGGCTACCTATAATATGGATCTCATCACCGATGCGTACTTAGAGGATGCACCCCTGTTTTCCGTCCTGTCCGTGCTGGAGGGTCGAATCCTCAATGATGCCGGCGACGATGTGGACACCCTCTCTGGCAAGGTCTGCATTGCCCTGCCCCAGAGCCGGGAGAGTTTGCTCTTTAACCGTCAGGATTCCATCGTCTTCGTGGGCGACCAGCCCGACATGATTCGAAGAGCCTTGGAGATGAATGTCACTGCCCTTGTGCTGTGCCAGTCGGAGCTGGACGAGGAACTGCGCAGCATCCCCACCACCACCTGCATCATCTCCACCCCCTATGCCGCCTACAAGGCATCCCGCCGTATCTTCCAGTCCGTGCCCATCAGCAGAATCTGCCGCCGCTTTGACCTGGTGTGCTTCCATCTGGCTGACCGCGTGGACGAGGTCAAGGAGCAGGTGCTCAAGTACCGTGAATCCTGCTATCCGCTGCTTGACGAGAATGAGAAGATTGCGGGCATCCTGACCCGCTACCATCTGCTCCGTCCCAGACGCAAGCGCGTGGTTTTGGTTGACCATAACGAGGCTGCCCAGTCCGTGCCCGGTCTGGAGGAGGCGGAAATCCTGGAAATCATCGACCACCACCGTCTGGCGGATATCCAGACCACGAATCCCATCTATGTCCGCAATGAGCCTGTGGGCTCCACCAATACCATCATCGCCGGAATGTTCCAGGACAGGGGTCTCATGCCCACTCCCGGCATGGCGGGCATGATGGCGGCGGCCATCCTGAGTGATACCGTCATGTTCAAGTCCCCCACCTGCACCGAGCGTGACCGCAAGATGGCAGAGCGGCTGGCCAGAATGGCAAATGTTTCTCTGGACGAGCTGGGCAGAGCGATTTTCTCCGGCTCCATGGAGGGCAAGGATGCCAAGGCTCTGCTGAATATGGACTACAAGGAGTTCCACATTGCAGGCCACGATTTGGCTGTCGCCCAGATTACCTGCGTGGACAGCCCCATGATGCTCTCCCGCAAGGATGAATTCTTAGACCTGATGCAGGAGAAGATGGACAAGAACGGCTTGGATTTGGTGATGCTCATGCTCACCGATGTGCTGCTGGAGGGCTCCCAGATTATCTATGTGGGCGATGATGAAATCATTCAGCAGGCATTTAATGTGGTGCCCAAGGATAACACCGCGTTCCTTGCCAAGACCATGAGCCGCAAAAAGCAGATCATTCCCATGCTGTCGGCACTTTGGGGCTAAGCAAGACACCCGCCGCCGGTGGCGGATGAAGGGTGGCTTGCTTAGGGGCAGCGGTCGATATTTTTAAGTGCGCACCGCCGCACGCCAAAAATATCGGGCACCGCAACAGGGGCCATGCGAGTTTGCGGAGCAAACACAACAGTAAATGTCCCCGCTGAAAGCGGATAACAAAAAAGTTCATTTTTGCTTTGCAGATCGATCTATGCGCCTGATGACGCATGCGTTATTTATCGTCTTCGGCGAAAAAAGGAGAGT
>JAZRVX010000060.1:0-20470 GCA_045599455.1 Faecousia sp.
TCGGCGACGACCGGGCGGGCAAAACATAACAGATTTTCATGTAGATTTTCAAACGGAAAAATGATATAATACCGAAGCAAATCTACATTAAGCGAGGATAACTCATGATTGATAAGGAAATTGGCGAGATTCGTCGTCATCTGCGCCGTGAAAGAAGTAATATTACCGCAATTTACGGCTGTTATGTAAATGATAATAAAGAAATTATTTCTCAGTTCAGAAGCAGTACCGGAATTATGCCCGAAAATGAGTCTGATAAATATTTCGGCATCCTTCGCAAGGTTCTCTCCGGTGGTTTGGGAAGAAATCTTATTGATATTACATTTCAGACATCTCAGGTTATATCCGGTGACGAGCACAAGCTCCTCATGGCATTAAAAGAGAATGCACTGAAAGACGAAGAAACCCTTTCGGAATTTTTCAAAAAAATCATTGAAAATATTATAATAGAAGGAAACTACCTGATTCTGATTGCATGCGACAAGTATGATGTCCCGTTTAAGAGCAAGGACGATTCTTTTCAGAGTGATTCTTCCGATGAAACCTATACCTATCTGGTCTGTGCGGTATGTCCAGTGAAGCAAACAAATGCAAATCTTCACTATGTGGCGCAGGAAAAGTTATTCCATGACGGAGCTATGAATCAATTTGTCAGTGCCCCCGTAGTCGGATTCCTGTTCCCTGCATTTGATAATCGTTCAACCAATATTTATAACGCGCTGTATTATACTCGAGATGTGAAGACAGCGCAGGAAGCGCTGGTGGATGCACTGTTCCATGCACCGATTCCGAAACCTGCGGCAGAGCAGAAGAAGTGCTTTGAAGCTTTGCTCACAACTTCATTGGGCGATGAATGCAACCTGAATGTGGTTCAGCAGGTACATGATGAAATCTGCCAGCGCATTGCCATGCATAAGGAAAGCAAAGTCCCGGAGCCTCTGCTGATTGACAAGGAAGAAGTTAAAAAAATCCTCACAGAATCCGGAGTATCAGAGAACAGCATTTCCAAATTCAGTGTGGAGTATGATGAAGCATTTGGATTCGAATCCAGCTTGCATCCAAAGAATATCATTGATAATAAGCATTTTGAGATTACAACTCCGGATGTTGTCATAAAGGTCGACCCTGCTCGCAGTGATCTTATTGAAACCCGCGTGATTGGCGGCGTGAAATACATTATGATTTGCGCAGATGAAAATGTGGAGGTCAATGGTGTAAATATCCATATTAAAGATAGTGAAACCGCTGCAGTATAATAAACAAAAGTGCCGCCAAAATGGCGGCACTTTGTTATTTCGAATTTTTAATTACTTCGCAAATAATATCAGCGCACTGCTCAATACCAAGCGCGCCGGAATTGAGACTAATATCGTAGTTCTCAGCTGCGCCCCAGTTTCTGCCGGTGTAGTGCTGATAGTTTACCTTACGGCGCTTATCTTTCTCCTGTAAGCGCTGCTCGGGTGCTTTCTCGGATTCACCATACAGACGAACAATGCGATCTGCTCGATATTCTATAGGTGCATGAATGAATACATTCAGAACATTCTCACGGTCTTTCAGAATGTAATCGGCATTGCGGCCAACAATCACGCAGGCCCCTTTTTCGGCCAGCTGAAGAATCACGCTGCACTGGACATTCCAGAGAAAATCAGCAGTGGATAATCCATTCATAATCCCGGGGACACCCTGGGGGGCAAAGGCATAGGAAAACAGGCTGCCGCTGGGAGAATGCTCCCCATTCTCCTCAACAAATTTGGGTGCAAAACCGGATTCCAAAGCAATCTGCTCGACCAGTTCTTTGTCATAGAAGGGAATTCCCAGTTTTTCCGCGACAGCGCGCCCGATGGAACGCCCTCCGGAACCGAATTCTCTGCTGATGGTAACAATCGTCTTTTCCATAATGCTCCTCCTTGCCTAAGGATTATTTTCCTATATTATAGTCAAAGTGCATTAAAATGTCAAATAGAAAATAGATAGAATTGTACAGAGTGCTTTGAAATTATTCTTTAATCAACATGAAAGTGCAGGCAGGTGGGACAGTGACCCAATTTTCATATTTGCCAATGGGGGTTAACCCGGCCTTATCTTCATCAATAATGGAATACCATTTTCCCTGCGGAAGCGTAATTGTATTGGGCTGCCAGTCTGCATGGAATAAAATGATGCAGTCGAAAGAACTGTCCATTATTCGAAATGCCACAGTCCTGTCATTGTTGGTAGTGTAATCGAAGATATGTTGATTCACCGCTTCTTTTGTAGCATAGCGGAGGATAGAAAAACGCTTACGAATTTGAATTAAACCTTTATAATATTCAAAAACTTTCTTCCCAATGACAGTATCCTTCCTTGACCATTTTACACTGTTTATTATATCAGTTGAACGGTAGGAATTGTGGATGAAATTTCCGCCGGTTGTTCGCTTGGATTTCAGGAGTTCTTCACCGGCTTGAAAAAACGGAACTCCCTGAGAAAGGAAAACAAAAGCGGCAGCCAAAAGATTTCTGCGAATCAAGTCTTCTTCTGAGCAGTCGGCAAGTGGAATTGCAATTCGATCATACAGTGTGTGATTGTCGTGGCAAGAGACATAGTTTATGGACTGTGAGGGAGCGACAGCCCAGTCAGGGCAGCCCCGAAATGCTTTTGACAGTTCCTCTTTGCACCAAGTGGCTCCGCTGACAAACCCGCGCTCATGCGGATTAAAAACAGTACCGCGCAATGTATCGCGGATGCTGTCATTGAAGAAGGAAAAATCTCTTAATTGCGCTGCATTTTGCTGATTTGCAAGATGAATGCCTTCTTTGGTTGGATTTGTGGGCATATTCCAGCCTTCTCCGTAGAATAAAACATGCGGATGTTTTTGGTGGACGGTTGCTATAACTTCTTTAATTGTCTCTATATCCAGAATTCCTGCCAAGTCAAACCGGAAACCATCAATATGATATTCATCTGCCCAATAATTTACGGAGTCAACAATAAATTTGCGAACCATGGTTCGCTCAGAGGCGGTGTCATTTCCACAGCCTGTGGCATTGGAATAGCGCCCTGTTTTATTGGTGCGACTAAAGTACATCGGTATAAGCTGATTGATAGAAAAATCCTCCGAACGGTAAACATGGTTATATACCACATCCATGATGATTCCGAGACCATTTCGGTGAAGTGTCTGAATCAGTAGTTTCAGTTCGCGGATTCGTATTCCGGGAGTAAAGGGATTCGAGGAGTAGCTTCCCTCGGGTACATTGAAATGAACCGGGTCATAGCCCCAGTTATACTTTCGGCTTTTCGGATTTGATTCATCAATGGAGCCAAAGTCATAAAAGGGGAGTAGCTGAATGTGGGTAACGCCCAATTCCATGATATGGCTCAGCACTGTTGAATTTCCGTTCTTGGTATGCGTACCCTCCACACAGAGCGATAAATATTTACCCTTTGGTTTTACCCCGGATGCGGTATCCATTGTCAAATCCCGAATATGCGTTTCATATATCACAGCATCGGAAATTGAGTGAACTGTGCCATTATAATAGTCATAATCCCAGTTGTCGGGGTTCGTACCGGACAAGTCAAGAACTGCACTGCGAATTCCGTTTACTCCCACGGCCTTGCCGTAGGGGTCACAGGCATCCACTTCGTGGTCATCAAATACAGCATGATATGTATAAAACAGTCCCTGAAGGCAGCGACTTTTGCAATATACCCATGTACCGCATTGAGCTCGCAGCATGGGAAATTCTGTATACAGTTCATTTGGGGCAGGTATCGCATTGCGATAGAAGCGTATGGTCACACGCTCGGCTGTTGGAGCCCAAACACGAAAACGAGTTTCGTTTCCTGTGCAGATACAGCCTAAATCATTGCCGCAGTATGTATATTGCGATTCAAACTTCTCACTGCTGTAATTTATGTCCATTACAAATTTCCTTTAGATTTGTTTTTTTATCGAATAGAACGGATGCAATTCAATTCGATTGGGGTGATTGAGAGGGAACTCAAATGCTGAATTGCCTCTTCTTCAATTGCAATATCTTCCAAAGCTTCCGGGTTATGCGCGTCACAACCCAAAACAACGGAGTTTCCTTCTTCCGCAGCGATGGCCCAGAAGGTTTCATTCGGATAATGACGATTGGTAGAAAGGCCAAGCAAATTGTACTCTAAAGGAATGCTGCATTTCTTTGCTTCCCGGCAGATAAGCCGCATATTCTCGATATAACTATCATTTGACCCGACAAAGTGAATTAAATCCGGGTGTGCAAAATAGGTAAATAACCCAGTCTGAAATGCATCACAAACCTGATGGCAGTATTTTTTCAGCACAGTGACATCGTCTGTAGGATGCCCGCTGTAATGTGCGCCGATTTCATTGTCAATCATGTGCTGACCGAGAATGAGGTATGTAACCTCTGAGTCCCGAAGCCGTTCTGTCAGGGCAGGGAAGAGGTCAGGATAAAATTCGGCCTCCAATCCGGTCAGAATTGTGATTTGCTTTGCATATTGCTCGGAAAGCTTCTTTATAGTTGCGGTGTAGTCATCTAGTTGGTTCATCCGCATACGGAAATTGGAGTAATAATCACCCGGAAAATAATACGGCGTATGGTCGGAAAATCCAAGAGTGTTCAGTCCGCGTTTGATGGCTGACTGAACATATTCCTCTTCGGTTCCAAATGCGTGATTGCATCGCGTTGTATGGGTGTGATAGTTAGCTTTCATTTTATTTGTACCCTATTTTATAATTTTTATTTTGTGCACGGATGTGGTTTTTGCGGCAAGTCCTTCCGAAACAAAGAGAGAACCATCATCGTCAATGAGAATCATTTCAAATTCGTTCCGATGAGCTCGCCAAAATTCACATGCTTTCTCAAGCCCCATAACATAGAGCGCAGTGGAAAGCCCGTCGCCCAGAGTGCCGTCTTCTGCAACAATGGAAACGGAAGCGAGGCCGGATTCAACCGGATAGCCGGATTTTGCATCCAAGATGTGACGATAAACTTTTCCTGTTTTCTCATCTTCAAAGAAGCGCTCATAGCCACCGGAGGTTATCACTGCCTTGTTACAAACCTGCACAACTGCATATATGCTGCTGTCGAACTGCCATGGGCTTTGAATTCCGATTTTCCAATCCGTTCCATCCGGTTTCGTATTAAGGCACTGTACATTTCCGCCCAGAGACACCATGGCAGAGGAAATGCCACTGCTTCTGAGGATTTCCATCAATCTTTGTGAGGTATATCCCTTGGCAATACCGCCGAGATCGATTGCCTGATTTATCCCGAGATTGATTTCCCGTGTTGCAGGCGTATACTCGATTTGTTCGGCTCCGATGGTTGGAAGGATGGTGTCTAATTCCTCCTGCGTAGGAACTCGATACTCTTTTGTGTCAAATCCCCACAAACAGGCTAAGGGATAGATACTGAAATCAAATGCACCGTCTGTTTCGTGGAACAGTTCCAGTGACTGATTAACCAGAATCGCACTGTCCTCGGAAAGAATGGCATGACCACTGCGGTTCAGCGTAGAGATCTCACTGGATTCAAGTCCTGTGCTTAATAAATCATTCAGTCGAAAAATCTCACTTTCACAAGCATCCAGAGCTTTTTGCGCATTTTCACCATAGACGGTGAGCTTCATAATGGTGTCCATGCTCTGAATGATTCTGGTTTGCGGCTCTTTTGCGCGAGGTTTTGCGGAGCACGCCGAACAAAACAGGCAGAGCAAGACGATGGGGAGGATTTTTTTGTAACAGGATATGTGTCGCAATATGATACACCTCGTTGTAAATTCATGGTTATCTTCAACAATTATTTCTTTAGAATTCCACAAAAAATGAACACTTTTTCAAAAAAGCGATTGACATATTTATTCTTTATCATTAAAATAAACTGGTAAACAAAATGGGGAAATGAGGTACCTTTATTAGAAAATGAAAGCATAATTGTTTACCGCAATTATAGCGCATTTTCGTTGGGCAGTAAAGGACTTTTCTTTCATCCCGTTTTAAAGCGCATGATACATCCGTTTTCGGTTGTGTCAAACGAAAGAATTAGGTGGTGTAAGTATGATTTTTAAGCAAACCCCCGGCGGAACCCACCCCTACGACGGTAAGGCACTGTCAGCAGGAAAAGCACCTGTTAATTACCTTCCCATGGGAGAGATGGTGTTCCCTGTAAGCCAGCACATTGGCAAGCCCGCTAAGCCCGTTGTTAAAAAGGGTGATGCCGTCCTGGCAGGCCAGATTATTGCAGAAGCAGATGGCTTTATTTCCGCAAATGTCATTTCCTCCTGCTCCGGTACTGTCAAGGGTATCGAGCGCCGTTTAAGCGCCGGCGGTACTATGGTTGACTGCATTGTGATTAACAATGACGGTCAGTATACCAAGGCTCCCGGTGTCGGTGAAAAGACCTCTCTGGACGAGCTGTCTGAAAAAGACATTCTGGCGCGTGTTAAAGCTGCCGGTATTGTCGGTCTCGGCGGTGCAGGTTTCCCCACCCATGTGAAGCTGGCTCCTCAGAGCCCCGAAAAGATTGATACCATTATTATCAACTGCGCAGAGTGTGAGCCTTACATCACCTGTGATGATCTGCTGATGCGCGAAAAGCCCAACTGGGTTAAGGGCGGTATTCAGGTTCTGCAGAAGCTGTTCCCCCGTGCCGGTGTTGCCATCTGCATCGAGGATAACAAGCCTGAGGCAGTCAAGTCCATGCGTGAGTTTGCCACTACCATGGAAAATGTGGAAGTTTTTGCAGCTAAGACCGTTTACCCTCTGGGCTGTGAGAAGCCCTTGATTGCAGCACTGACCGGTCGTCACCTGCCTTCTTCTGAGCTTCCTGCTCAGGCCGGCTGCATCGTCTGCAATGTTGCAACTACTGCTGCCATCTATTTCGCTGTATGCCTGAATACTCCTGTTATGGAGCGCTGTGTCACCGTCAGCGGTGATGCTGTTGCAGAACCCAAGAATGTTATCACCCGTCTGGGCTGCTCCTATCGGGAAGTTCTTGAGGCTGCAGGCGGATTAAAGACTGACGCAAAGAAGGTCATTGCCGGTGGCCCCATGATGGGTAATGCTGTCAGCTCTCTGGATATTCCCATTTGTAAGGCTAACAATGCACTGCTGTTCTTCTCCGTTGACCCTGTTGAGGAAGCCGAGAAGGAGCAGACCAGCTGCATCCATTGCGGCCGCTGCTCCAGAGCATGTCCTCAGGGACTTGTTCCTTCCATGATGCTGGAGGCAGCCAAGAAGGGCGATTTGGAGCGTTATGAGAAAGTTCTGCACGGTCTGGAATGCTATGCCTGCGGCAGCTGTACTTATGGTTGCCCCGCTCGTCAGCCCCTGATGCAGATGTTCAAACAGACCAAGGCCAAGATCATGGCCGCTAAGAAGAGGTGATACATATGGATATGCCTGTTTATAACCTTTCTACTTCTCCCCATGTTCGCGGCAAAGATACCACTTCCAAAATCATGTTTGATGTGGTTTTGTCTCTGGTACCTGCTACGGTTGTCGGTGTCGCACACTTCTGGCGCTATGGTGGTGCTGCACTCGGTCTGAATGCACTGCTGATTGTTGCTGTCAGCATCCTGACTGCTGTCGGCACGGAGTATGTGTTTAACCGTCTTGCTCACCATAAGAATACCCTGTGGGATTACAGTGCTGTTGTTACCGGTCTGCTGCTGGCTCTGTGCCTGCCTCCCACGGTTCCTCTGTACATTCCTTTCCTCGGTTCTCTGTTTGCCATTCTGTTTGTCAAGTGCCTGTTCGGCGGTCTGGGTCAGAACTTTATGAACCCTGCTCTGGCCGGTCGTGCATTTGTCAGCGCTTCTTTCACCAGTGTTGTTACCAGCTTTGCAATTGACGGTGTTTCCTCTGCAACACCTCTGGAGGTTCTGCGTAACGGCGGAAGTGTCAGCCTGCTGAATGTATTCATGGGCTTTGACAACGGCGTTATCGGCCTGTCTGCAATCGCTCTGATTATCGGCGGCGTTTATCTGCTGGCTCGCAAAATTATTACCTGGGAAATTCCTGTTTCCTTTATTGTTGGATTTACTGTGATTGTTGCCCTGTTCGGTGAGAGCGGCTTAAATCCCGAGTATCTGGCAATTCAGATTTGCGGCGGTGGCGTCCTGATGGGTGCCTTCTTTATGGCAACCGATATGGTCACTTCTCCCATTGCACCTTTGGGTCATCTGATTTATGGCGGCGGCATCGGCATCTTAGCCGGTATCTTCCGTGTGTTCGGCAGTGCAGCCGACTCCGTCAGCTTTGCAATCATCATCGGCAACCTCTTCGTGCCCCTGATTGATATGTATGTTGTTCCCAAGCCCTACTGCGCACGCACCAATGAAAAGCGCGGCGTTCCCAAGGAAGCCATCATTCTGTGCTCCATCACGCTGGTTGCCGGTCTGGCTCTGGCGGGCGTCAACGCAATGACCAAGGATACCATCGCGGAGAACCTCGCTAAGGCAGAGGAGCAGTCCTATCTGGATGTTTGCCCCGGTGCTGCTGAGATTACTTCCGATGATGCGCTCAATGCCAAGGTTGAGGCTGATGGCAGCGCATTTGAAGGCATTGTCATCAATAAGGTTCGCACTGCTGTGGATGAATCCGGCAATGTGATTGGCTATGCTCTGTCCGTTTCCAAGACCAAGGCATTTGAAGGACGCCTGACTGCATCTGTCGGTATTTCCACAGACGGCACGGTTACCGGCCTTGCATACACCGAGCTGAACGAAACCGCCGGTATGGGTATGCGTGTTGATGAGGATTGGTTCAAAGAGCAGTTTGTTGGTGTCAAGGTTGATTCCTTCCTGCTTAATAAGGCAGGCGGCAGCACCGCAGATAATGAGATTGACAGCATCTCCGGTGCATCTATCTCCTCCGGTGCGGTTGTGGATATCGTGAATGCCGCAATTGCTTTCCTCTCTGATTATGCTGGTTAATGGAGGAATATGAACTATGAATAAAAATTTAGAGCGTCTCTACAACGGTATTATCAAAGAGAATCCTACATTCATTCTGATGCTTGGCATGTGTCCCACCCTTGCAGTTACCACCTCTGCAACCAACGGTCTGGGCATGGGTCTTTCCACCACTGTTGTTCTGGTGGCCAGTAACTTTGTGATTTCTCTTCTGCGTAATATCATTCCAGATAAGGTTCGTCTGCCCGGCTTTATTGTCATCATCGCTTCCATGGTTACCGTGGTTCAGCTGCTGATTCAGGCCTATATTCCTGCACTATACAGCTCTCTGGGTATCTTTATTCCTCTGATTGTTGTTAACTGCATCATCATGGGTCGTGCAGAATCCTATGCTTCCAAGAATCCTCCCGTTCCCTCCATCTTTGATGGTATTGGTATGGGTCTTGGCTTCACAATTGCACTGACCATTATCGGTGCAATCCGTGAGCTGTTTGGTGCCGGTTCTGTTTTTGGTTTCCAGATTATGCCCGCATTCTATAAGCCCATCGGTGTCCTCGTCAAGGCTCCCGGCGCATTCCTGGTTCTTGCTCTGATTATTGCATTTATGAATGGTCTGAACATCTCCAACAATGCAAACAAGAAAGTCGAAGAGGGCTGCACCCATGACTGTGCACACTGCGGTTCTACCTGCAGCGAGAAGAAGGAGGAAGCATAATGCCGTCTCTGTTTTTAGTCGTTGTTACTGCGGCGCTGATTAATAATGTCGTTCTGAGCCAGTTCTATGGTCTGTGCGCGTTCCTGGGCGTGTCTCAGGATATTAAGACTGCATCCAGCATGGGCTTGGCAGTTATCTTCGTTATCACCATTGCTTCCGGCGTTGCAAACCTGATGTATACTTACATTCTGGTACCTTTTAATCTGCAATACCTGCAGACTATCGTTTTCATCGTTGTGATTGCTGCACTGGTTCAGGTCGTCGAGCTGTTCCTGAAGAAGAATTCTCCTTCTATCTACAAAGCTCTGGGTGTGTTCCTGCCTCTGATTACCACCAACTGTGCTGTTCTCGGTGTTGCTCTGAGCAATGTTCAGAGCGAGTACAACTTCATCTACAGCGTGGTCTGCGGCTTTGCAACGGCAGTGGGCTTCCTGCTTGCGATTGTTGTTCTGGCCGGTATCCGTATGAGAATCGTCAAGAATGATGTCCCCGGTCCTTTCAAGGGTGCTCCCATTGTTCTGCTTTCTTCCGCACTGATGGCCATTGCTTTCTATGGCTTTGGCGTGCTGTCTTAAGGGGAGGATTACGAAATGCCTATTGTAATTGCTACTATTGTAATTGGCGTAATCGGTCTGCTGATTGGCATTCTGCTGATTGCAACAGAAAATAAGTTCCATGTGGATGTTGATCCTACCGTTGCACTTGTTCGCAGTAAGCTGCCCGGAAGCAACTGCGGCGGCTGCGGTTATGCAGGCTGCGATGCACTGGCTGAGGCCATTGCAACCGGTCAGGCGCCTACCAATGCCTGTAAGGCCGGCGGCCCCTCTGTTGCTGAGGAAGTCAGCGAGGTCATGGGCGTCGATGCTGAGGCAGGGGAGAGAACCGTTGCTTTTGTCCGTTGCGCCGGTACCTGCGGTCACGCGGTGCAGCGTGGTAACTATGTCGGCGTTCAGGACTGTGTTTCTGCTGCTAACTCCGTCATCGGCGGTGGTAAAGCATGTACCTTTGGATGCATGGGCTTTGGTTCCTGCGTCGCTGTCTGCCAGTTTGATGCAATTCATGTCGTGGATGGTGTTGCTAAGGTCGATGTGAACAAGTGTGTCGGCTGTGGTCAGTGTGCTGCAACCTGTCCTCAGAAGTTGATTGATTTGATTCCTGCCACTTCCACCTATCATGTGCATTGCTCCAATACCGAGAAAGGACCCATTGTTAAGAAGTCCTGCGATGTTGGCTGCATCGGCTGCATGCTCTGTGTCAAGCAGTGTGAGGTCGGCGCAATCTCTGTCACCAATAATGTGGCAAAGATTGACTACACCAAGTGTGTCGGCTGCGGTAAGTGCGCTGAGAAGTGCCCCTCCAAGATTATTTGGAATGGTTGATATTTAATAAAAAACACCGGGTGTAGGTATGCATCCGGTGTTTTTTCTGCACTGAGTTTTATGAAAGGGAGAATCTAAATGCAGAAGATTCTGGATTATCTGGATAGTAAATATCATCCCAATGGTATATTAGTGTACGGTTCTTATGCGAACGGGAGCAATAATCCATACAGTGATTTTGATGTGATGCTCACATACGATGGTACAAAGCTAATACACGATGATTCTGTCATTAACGATGTACAGTTGGACGCATACATATACCCGATTGCGATGATAAGAAATGACATTGAGGTTTCCGAGTATGTCAGAATTTACAATGGATGGATTATAAAAGACGAAACCGGATTGTTGAGTTCTCTTTTAATAAAAGTTTCAGCCTATATCGATTCTTTGCCGAGAAAAAACCGAGAAGAAAATTTACAAAATATATCTTGGTGCAAAAAAATGCTTCAAAGAATACAGTATGGGAACAGTGAGGGGCTTTATCGAATGCATTGGCTAGTTGTTGATAGCCTTGAAATCTACTTCGATATTTTAGGCTTGTATTATCCGGGCCCCAAGAATGCTTTGCATGAGCTGCAAAATACTTATCCGAATGCATACGACATATACTGTGAAGCGATGAAAGATTCCTCACTTGATAATCTGAATCGTTGGGTACAGTTATTAGAAGACAGTGTCAAACCATAATCAACGCCCTATTGCATTGCAGTAGGGCGTTGGCTATTAGCGTGTTACATTGTTTTTAGTTCATCTGAGCAATAACGTTTATCCACGGCAGGGTTGTAGGAATATACATTGCGGACATTTAGCTTCTCGCGTAATTGCTCCAAAGATTCACCGAACCTCTGGAAATGGACAACCTCTCGTTCTCTCAGGAAGCGGATTACATCGTTCACATCCGGGTCATCCGAAATACGCAGAATATTGTCATAAGTCACTCTTGCTTTTTGCTCGGCTGCCATATCTTCCACCAAATCTGCAATCGGATCACCCTTCACCTCCATTGAAGCGGCGCTCCAAGGCGTGCCGGTGGCAGAAGCAGGGTACACACCTGCACTATGATCTACAAAAAACGGAGCAAATGCAGGATCTTTTATCTGATTATCGTTTAAGCTTCGTGTCAACTGATGCACAATGGCACCAATCATTTCCAGATGTCCAAGCTCCTCAACGCCGATATCGGTAAGCAAGCCCTTTTGCTCAGAGAATGGCATGGAATATCGTTGAGAGAGATATCGAAGACTGGCGCCTAATTCTCCGTCCGGGCCGCCGTATTGCGTCAGAATTATCTTTGCAAGTCTAGGATTGGGATTCGCAATTTTTACAGGATATTGCAGCATTTTTTCATATGCAAACATAATCAAGCCTCCTTACAGTACATATAATCCCATGGCCACGGATCATTTGACCAACAGAATTGCTTCTCATAATCAAAACTGTCGCGCCGAATCGGGCCATACTGCTTTCGGTACAGAGCCTCTTCTTTTCGGCATAAATCCTCGTACATCTTAAACTGCTCCAAAGCAGTTAAATCATCCGGGTGTGTATCCAGATATAGGCCGATTTCCTGCATTGCAAACTTGAATTGTTGTAATCTTGTTTTGCAGGTCTGCTTTTTGGGGTAGTGATTTACCGAGTTCTGAAATGGAAGATCCAGTCCGCCATAGATGGTACCACGGATAAAGCCTAAGGGAAGCTCGTGCATTTCCGGCTGTGTCAGCTGATACGGGACATAACCATTAGCCAATGGAGCTACTGTCGGAAGGCTGCCTTGCCAGAACTCTACCGGACACTGTCTTTGATTCACATAAATTCCTCCTCTGGTTTTGTTGGGGAATGTCATTCCCGGTCATTCTATTCCGAAAACAAAAACTGTGTTCATAGTGACAAATTGCATTTAATAAGCTAGGTTGGGGGTGGACAAATGAGCAGTGCAAAAAAGTTTTGTGAATTTACATGCTTTTATCTGACCGTCATTTTTATGACGGTGAGTGTAATCATATTGACAAATCAAACGGTTTTGGCAATTTCTCAAACAAAAAACATTGACAGGAAACATCTGATTATAATTGATGCAGGGCATGGCGGAGAAGATGGAGGAGCAATTTCCTGTACCGGGAAGCTTGAAAGTACCTATAATCTGGAGATATCTAAGCGGCTGAACGATATTTGCCATTTGCTAGGCTATGCAACACAAATGATTCGCACAGAAGATGTTTCGATTTACAAATACGGAAGTACAATTCTTCAGAAAAAAGTATCGGATTTGAAGGAAAGAACCAGAATTGTAAATGAAGCAGGCGAAAATGTAATCCTTATGAGTATACATCAAAACTACTTTTCACAGCCGCAATATCATGGAGCTCAGGTTTTCTATGGGGCAGGGGATGGGAGTGAGATGATAGCAAAAATGATTCAATCACAAATGAAAGTGCTTTTAAATCCCGGGAGCAAGAGAATGGCCAAAAGGGGAGAGGGTATTTTCATTTTAGAGAAAACAAATTGCCCTGCAGTTCTTGTGGAATGTGGCTTCTTGTCTAATCCGGAGGAAGAACAAAAACTTGCTCAAGCGGAATACCAAAAGAAAATTATTACGCTATTAGTCACGACCCTTGCGGATTATCTGAGAAAGGGTTGACCGTGTAAGCCGGCGTTGCTATAATAAAAATAGAGGTGGTTCCGATGGCAAAGACAAAAACAGTTTTTTACTGCACAAACTGTGGTAATGAAAGTCCCAAATGGCAGGGAAGATGCAGTGCATGCGGTGCGTGGAATACGATGCAGGAGCATATAGAAAAACAAATGCTTCCGGGCAGAAGCAAGGCAACAGCAGTAGGGCAGAGCAGAACACCTCAGAAATTATCTGAGGTGGCCACGGATGAAGAGCTGCGATTCAAGACAGGCATGGGAGAGCTTGATAGAGTTCTGGGCGGCGGCGCTGTGGAAGGTTCTCTCGTTTTGGTAAGCGGAGCTCCCGGAATCGGAAAGTCCACACTGCTTTTGCAGATTTGTAAAAGCCTTTGTGCGGATAATAAAGTCTTATATGTATCCGGCGAGGAGAGCGAAAAACAGTTAAAACTTCGCGCTCAGCGCATTCATGTAACACCTGATGACCTGTACATCCTCTCAGAGACGAGATTGGATGATATTCTGGAAAGTGCAAATGAACTTTCCCCTGATATTCTGATTATTGACTCTATCCAAACACTCTACAATGAGAATAGTGATTCGTCCCCCGGCAGTGTTTCACAGGTTAAGGATTGCACGATGGCTCTGATGCAGTACAGCAAAACAAATAGCGTTACTGTGTTCGTGGTCGGCCATATTAACAAGGATGGTAATATCGCAGGCCCTAAGGTTCTTGAGCATATGGTTGACTGCGTGCTTATATTTGAGGGAGATTCCAATACATCCTATCGGCTCTTGAGAGCGGCCAAAAATCGATTCGGTTCAACGAATGAGGTCGGTGTATTTGAAATGATGGATAACGGCCTCAAGGAGGTTCCTAACCCCTCACAAATGCTTCTGGAGGGACGCCCTGAGGGGGCAAATGGCACTTGTGTCGCTTGCGTGATGGAGGGGACTCGACCGCTTCTTGCCGAAGTTCAGGCGCTTGTGGCGAAGACTACCTTAAATGTTCCCAGAAGAACTTCCGACGGCTTTGATTATAACAGAGCGGTTTTACTGATGGCTGTTTCCGAAAAACGAGCCGGATTAAAACTAAACCTGTTTGATGTATATATCAATGTGATTGGTGGTTTGCGGCTTGATGAACCGGCTGCGGACTTGCCGATTGCATTGGCAGTAGCGTCATCATACCGTGAGGCTGCAATTCCGGATGATCTTGCTGCGATAGGCGAGATTGGATTAACAGGAGAAATTCGTGCTGTCAGCCAAATGAACCAAAGACTGAGTGAAGTATCCAGACTTGGTTTCAAAAAAGTAATTATTCCGAAAAGCGGTACCGAAAAGCTGGATATACCCGATGGTTTGACTGTATACCGTGTTCGGAATTTGCGTGAAGCAATCGAAACCGCTATGTAGAACAATATAAAAGCACGCAGCCGAAGCTGCGTGCTTTTTAATCTTCTTTTGCGATAAAGAATAAAGCAACAAAAAGTCCGAAACAGAAGAAGAACAAACAAAACAAAATCAGTGGAAGGGGAGAGAGGGTGGAGGATGCACTTTGCGTCGACTCTTTGGACATTTGTATCGGAGTTTCATCGGCTTTCTTCTGATTCCGATTGGAACCGGTGGCAAGATATTCAATATCTACATTGAAGATATCTGCAAGCTTAATCAGTTTTAATGCATCCGGTGTAGAACTGTCATTTTCCCATTTGCTCACAGCTTGGCGTGATACATCCATCATAGATGCAAGCTGACCCTGTGAGATATTATTATGCTTGCGAAGGTCAGATATTCTTTTTCCAATACTCATTTTTATACCTTAATTTCTAGCAACTAATGGTTGCATATGTTATTATCTATAATTATATTGCATTATTTTTCAAAGTCAAGCTTAGATAATGGATTTGCTTCAGACGCAATTTTTAGTTCCGTATTTTCAATATGTGTGTAGATTTGCGTTGTGTTCAGGTTTTCATGTCCCAGAACTTCCTGAACAGTTTTTACATCCACACCACCGGATAGCATCATGGTTGCTGCAGTATGGCGAAGCTTATGTGCAGAGTACTGCGTTGAGTCAATTCCGGCTTGCAGAAGTGCTTTTTTCACCAATCTATGAACCGCAGTAACTGTGATTCGATTTCCTTTTTGAGAGCCAAAAAGTGCACGATTATCTGTTAAAATCAATTTGTTTCGAATCTCAAGGTATTGGTCAATTGCTTTTCTGCACGCAGAGCCAAAATAGACAAATCGTTCCTTGTTGCCTTTACCGACAACCCGTATGCGATCTTCGTAAACATCGGAAATATTAAGGCCAACGAGCTCACTTCGCCGTATTCCGCAGTTTAGGAAAAGCATGAGAATTGCATAGTCTCTTTTTTCATTCGGGCCGGAAACGGCCTGCAGCAATGCAGCAGACTGTTCCAGTGTCAAATATTTGGGCAGCGATTTTCGAAGTTTTGGATATTCCATATCCGCAACAGGATTTTCGTCTAATTGCTTTGTGCGTACAGTCAGATACTTATAAAATGATTTTATTGATGACAATTTCCTTGCGCGCGCAGATGCTTCAATGCCGTATTCAGGAAGATTGGATTCCGGATTAACCACACGATCATTGGCCAGAAAACTCAAAAAATCATAGATATCGGAAGTATCTATTTTTTTTATAAAATCTATGTTCACATCTTTGATATCTATATCGTCAAGATTTGTGTGAATCGGCATATCACTGCGCATGAGTTTTACAAAGCGCAAAAACATTCGGATGTCCAGATAGTATTCAGATATCGTGAGCGGAGATTGGCCTTTGATGGTTTCGTGATAAGTCAGAAATTCACGAAGAATTTGAGGACAATCTTTATAGTGCTGCATAGCGTGACCTCCAAATCGGTTTGGATATTGTTATTATATCATGTACGCATCTAAAACGCAACAAAATTTTTATTTTGTTGCGTTTTGGGAATAGACGCATCAATGATAAGCAGCAAAGCCCAATCTTTCCCACTCACTCTTTCGGTTACTTCAACACCAATTTAGAATGTTTTAAGTCGTCAGGTGTTTTGATAACAACATTTCCTTCAAGTTCCAAAAGCGCAATTTTTTTCTCGAGACCACCGGCATAACCGGTTAATTGTCCGTTTGATCCGATAATCCGATGACACGGAATCATTATTGAAATCGGATTTGCTCCGATGGCATTCCCTACCGCTTGTGCGGATAATCTCGCCATCCCTCTGCTTTTCGCAACTGCTCTTGCTATTTCACCGTAGGTTGTGACGGTGCCATATGGTATTTTCATTAAGTTCTCCCAAACGCTGAGTTGAAAATTGGTTCCTCTCAGTATATATTTCGGTATATAATCCGGATTTTTACCGGAATAATATATATCAAGCCATTTTTTGACTTCCAGGATTGCATTTGTTTCTTTTTTGTATATATCCAGATGTTTCGGATATGATTTTTGGTTAACAAAATAACATCCGCAAATTGCATTTTCATCTGTTAAAAGAAACATTTCTCCCAGTGGACTGTTGTAAAAATCTCCAAAAAGCATATGACTCCCCCCTACTCTAAAATAACATACGCCATATCCATCGTCAAATAAATAATGAACGGAAATAAAATGATTTGCCTATGTCAATTCATTGACTTTTAGTCTGTTTGGGATTATGATATATACGGTTATGTGAAGGAGTTGAGTTTGTTGAATCCTTTGGTTTTTCAAAGTGACTTTGGACTGGTTGATGGTGCTGTCAGCGCTATGTATGGTGTAGCATATTCTGTAGATTCCACAATCAGAATGCACGATTTGACCCATGAGATAACTCCATTTTCTATTTGGGAAGCAAGCTATCGTTTGATTCAGACGATTCCCTATTGGCCGGAAAACACCGTCTTTGTCTCTGTGGTTGATCCCGGGGTTGGCTCGGAGCGAAAGAGCATTGTTGTAAGAACGACATCCGGAAAATATATCGTCACACCGGATAATGGTACACTCACGCATGTTCTTCGTTTGGAGGGAATTTGTGAAGCTCGTGAAATAGACGAAAATGTAAACCGTCTTCCGAATTCCGGCGAAAGTTACACTTTTTATGGTAGAGATGTATACGCCTATACAGGCGCTCGCCTTGCAAGCGGTGCCATCTCTTTTGAAGATGTAGGCCCCTCTATTCCGGTTGAAAGTTTAGTACAGCTTTCTATTGTGGAACCCTATCTCGATGGGAATGCTGTATGTGGAACCATCGATGTACTGGATGTTCGCTTTGGCAGTCTGTGGACTAATATTCCGAGAAAGCTCTTTATACTGATTGGTGCCGAGTATGGTGACCGATTAAGTATCACGATTGAGAATGATACCCGTACAGTTTATCGCAATATTATTCAATATGGCAGGAGCTTTGCGGATGTATATGTCGGTGAGGCGCTTGTGTATGCCAATAGTCTCGATTGTATGGCAATTGCCATCAATCAGGGCAGTTTTGCCCGGGCTTATAATATCGGAACGGGCAACTCTTGGCGCATTCGAATAGAGCCGTTTAGGGGCTTTTAATTGCTGTTTTAGCCTCTCAGGCTTAAAATAGAAAGAATGAGAAATAATGGAGGAAAAAATATGAAAAAGTTTTCTGTGAAAACCATTGTTGCAATCGGCATTGGCGCAGCCCTTTTCTTTGTCCTGGGCTACTTTGTTAAGATTCCCAGCCCCGTGCCCAATACGAACATTTCTGTTCAGTATGGTCTGCTTGCTTTTATTGCAGTGGTCTATGGCCCTCTGGCAGGCGCTCTGGTTGGATTCATCGGTCATGCCCTGATTGATATGGCAAGTTACGGCCCTTGGTGGAGCTGGATTACTGCTTCCGCTGTGTTTGGCCTTCTGATGGGACTTGCCTGCATGAAGCTGAATCTTGAGAATGGTAAGATTGGCAAGAAGGAACTGATTCAATTTAATGTCTGCCAGCTCATCGCTCATGCAATCTGCTGGGGTGCCGTTGCTCCCGCCTTAGATATCTGGTGGTACTCTGAACCCGTTGAGAAACTCTTTGCTCAAGGGTTGGTTGCGGGTATCGCAAACGCTGTAACGACTGCCATCGTCGGCTCCTTGCTCTGCGTTGCCTATTCTTCCACCAAGACCAAGGCAGGTTCTTTAAGCAAGGAATAAGCTTATTTTACTTAGGCAGGCCTTTTGTGCCTGCCTATCTTTTTGGGGAGGACTTCCATGAGTGATGTGGTAATTTCCTTTGAAAACTTCGGTTTTCAGTATAATGCACAGGCTGAACCCACCTTGTATGATATTAATTTACAAATTCATAAGGGTGAAAAAATATTGATAGCAGGGCCTTCCGGATGCGGTAAATCAACCCTTGCCCATTGTATTAACGGCCTTATCCCCTTCTCTTACCCCGGTAAAACAACGGGTAGACTGTTGGTGAATGGTGTAAACGCTTCTGAACTTGGGCTGTTCGGCCTGTCAAAGACAGTGGGTACTGTTTTGCAGGACTCTGATGGACAGTTCATCGGCCTGACAGTTGCGGAAGATATTGCATTTGCGTTGGAAAATGATTGTATTTCCACCGAGCAGATGCATACGGAAGTTGAAAACATTGCTAAGCTTGTGGATATTCAGCGTGTATTGCATCATGCGCCCCATGAAGTATCCGGCGGCCAAAAGCAAAGAGTCAGCCTCGGTGGCGTTATGGTCAACCAAGTCGATGTGCTTCTGTTTGACGAACCTCTGGCAAATCTTGACCCCGCGACAGGCAAGCAGGCAATTGAACTGATTGACGACATTCAGAAAAGAACCGGCTGCGCGGTTGTCATCATTGAGCATCGTCTTGAGGATGTTCTGCACCGCAGCATCAATCGGATTATACTCATGGAGGAAGGTAAGATTGTTTTTGACGGTGACCCGGATTCACTTCTCAGCACCTCCCTTCTCATTTCCGGCGGCATTCGCGAACCGCTTTACATCACGGCTCTGAAATATGCCGGCGTAGATATAACGCCGCAAATGCATCCTTCATCAATAGCTGATTTAATTCTGACCGAAGGACAGATTGAAAAAGTAAGGACATGGTATGAATCCACGCCCTCCCCTGCTGACTTCCCTATCCGGGACATTCTGTTTCAGGCAAACGGCGTTGATTTTACATACGAAGGCGGTCATCATGCTTTAAAAGGCATTGATTTGACCGTTCAGAAAGGAGAAATTCTCTCCATCGTCGGTACGAACGGTGCAGGAAAGTCCACATTTTCTAAGGTGATTTGCGGCTTTGAAAATCCGCAAAAGGGCAAGCTTACGCTTGGCGGACAAGATTTATCGAGCATGAGCATCAAGCAGCGTGCAGACCACATTGGTTATGTAATGCAGAATCCGAACCAAATGCTTTCTAAAACCATGATTTTTGATGAGGTTGCGTTTGGCCTCCGTAACCGTAAAGTTTCGGAGGAAGAGATACGGCCCATTGTCGAGAATACTCTGAAAACTTGTGGCCTGTATCCGTATCGTAATTGGCCTGTTTCAGCCTTGAGCTATGGACAAAAAAAGCGAGTGACAATTGCTTCTATCCTTGCACTGAATCCTGAAATTTTGATTTTAGATGAACCCACGGCCGGACAGGACTTTCGGCACTATACGGAAATTATGGATTTCCTGAAATCTCTGAACGACTGCGGTGTTACGATTATACTAATTACCCACGATATGCACCTTATGCTCGAGTATACTCCGAGAGCGGTGGTGTTCCATGATGGCAGAATTATCTGTGACGCTTCCGCGGCAGAGGTTTTGAATAATCCGGAAGTTATTAACCGCGCGCATCTGAAGGAGACTTCG
>JAZRVX010000061.1:0-2730 GCA_045599455.1 Faecousia sp.
AAATGTCGCCGTGCTCCCTCAGTCTCGCTTGCGCTCGACAGCTCCCTCCCGGAGGGAGCTATATTAGGCTGTTCGTTCCTGCGTAAAAGCTTTCTTTCGCTCGGTTACTCGCCGTAGGGGCGATTATTAGTCGCCCGTGCGGTGAAAGCCATAGCACAAAATAATCCAATACTTCGGGTGCAAACTGTGCAGGCGGCTGCTAGCCGCCCCTACACGGATGCCTGATGGCTGTCGCCTGTGTCCTGCGCACGCCGGTGTGCGAAAGCTTCCCTTTCCCTCCGCAGCAAACCGCGGGAAATGCGCCCCCGGGCTTGGGGACGGCTGTGCACACGAAAAAATATGAAAAATTTGTAAAAAAAGCTTGCAGTGTCTCCCCCCCGTGGTATTATGTGCGTGGAACAAGTACACGAAATAGTAGGTTTTCCCTGCCCAACCGAAAGGAAAGATTAGAAATGAAAAGAATATTTGCTCTGGCTCTGGCACTGATTATGGCACTTGGCATGATGGTCATGACCGCAAGCGCCGAATCTATCTACTGCCCTGACCACCCGGTTATTGATGCTTCTTGCACAGAACATTCGGGAACTGCACATTATTACATTTATGAGATTACCGGCGACACTGTCAAATATTGCTATTTTTATCCGGATAATGACGGTTTTGGTGACGATAGAGAAAAAAACATGAGTTACTTTACCGAAAGGGGTCTCACCCCGGAAGTCGGCATGCTTGTTTGGGTCGATATGGAAGGCGGTTGCATTGGTGTCTGCAAAAGACTCGGCGCTCCCGCTGCCCAGCCCAAGACCGGCGTAATGGATACCCTGCCCCTGTGGTTCGGTGTCATGGCGGTTAGTGCTTGCGCCTATGTCCTGACCTCCAAGAAGAGAGTTTTCTGATTCACGCATAACGATTTGAGCGGTGACGGTTCTCGTCACCGCTCAATTTGTCGATATGCCTTTAATAAAGGAATCTTTAACGGCGTAGCCGTTAAAGATAAGGCTTCAGGCATCAGTTTTTTACCCGTTTATCTGAGACAATGCACCGATTTTGCTTCCCCTGATGCCTGATGGCTGCTGTGTCCTGCGCACGCAAGTGCGCAAAAGTACCCTTTGGGGGAAATTCAGAAAAGACCCGCATGGATAGCCATGCGGGTCTTTGAGATTCAATTACAGCTGCATGTCGCCGGTCTTCACAAGACCTGCCTTGCGGCAAAGCTCGTTAACCAGCCAAGCTACCACAGCGGGCAGGACGATGCACACAAGCACAAGACCCAGCCAGTCAAAGCCCGTGGGGCTCAAAGCGGATGCACCCCGGGAAACTGCCTCGGCAGAGGGGCTTGCCCAGCCGGTCATAACACCGATGGGGCCGCACATGCCGCAGGTGCCCATGCCGGAGTTGATGGGAGCGCCGTTCATCTCCAGCTTAAAAATGCAGGTGGCGATGGGGCCCGTGACAGCGGATGCGACAATGGGCGCAATCCAAACAGCGGGCTTGCGGATAATATTGGACATCTGGAGCATGGAGGTACCGAGACCCTGGCTCACCAGACCGCCCCACTTATTCTCACGGAAGGAAATGACAGCGAAGCCAACCATCTGGGCACAGCATCCTGCTACTGCGGCGCCGCCTGCCAGTCCTGTCAGCCCCAGCACGGCGCAGATTGCGGCGGAAGAAATGGGCAGAGTCAGGGCAATGCCCACGAGGACGGACACTGCAATGCCCATCCAGAAGGGCTGCAGGGTGGTTGCCCGCTGAATGAGGAAGCCGAAGGAGCTGGCAGCAGTGCCGATTGGGGGCGCAATGAGCTTGGCAAGTGCCACGCCCACTAAGATGGTCACGCCGGGAGTTACAAGGATGTCAACCTTGGTCTTCTTGCTTACCAGCTTGCCGCACTCACAGGCCGCAATAGCGATGACAAGGACAGCAAGAGGGCCGCCTGCACCGCCTTCGGCGTTGGATGCCATACCAACGGCGGCAAGGGAATAAAGCACCATGGGGTCAGCCTGCAGGGCTCTGCCAATGGCAACAGCCATGGCCGCACCACTCACACCCATTGCATAGGTGCCGATGTCGATTAATATCTGCACATGCATCTGCTGTCCCAGAGTTTTGATAATGGTACCGATGAGCAGGGAACAGAAAAGTCCCTGTGCCATGGCGCTTAAGGCGTCGAGACCGTAGCGTTTGGCATAGCGAATGATGGGGTTTGTGGTTTGTTTCATAGTATCCCTCTTTCCCGGGCACGGCTGCCCGTTTGTTGGAAACAGTATAACATAAAGCAGCCAATCCGTTTTACCAAAAAATCGGAAATTAGGTGTGCAATTTTTTTGCACATGCACAAATGTAAACCGGTGGGGGAGTGTAATGCAAAATAAAGGAAGCTTTAGTTAATTAAAATGCCACCGTTAGACGGTCATTGCGAGACCATTCCGCAGAATGGTCGTGGCAATCTCAATGTTGCAATTATAACCAACTCGGTACAAAACGACGGCTTTAGAGTACGGATTGCCGCGGTCGCTACGCTCCCTCGCAATGACCTCCTATTGTAAGCTTTCTTTAATTAACTAAATCCTCCTTTTTCCGCATTACACACATCATCAGCATGCAAAAACACCCCATCCGAAATCGGATGGGGTGTCGGTTATGCGGTAAGAATTATCTTACTTGATGGTGCACTTGTAGAAGTACTTGTAGCCCAGGGGGTTTGCGAAGAAGCCTTCCACGGAGTCA
>JAZRVX010000062.1:0-2139 GCA_045599455.1 Faecousia sp.
AACGATCTTTGACATGTTGGAGCGAAAGCGAACGTAAGTATCGAAGTAAAGAAAGCGCGATAAGATTATATGATTTTATCAAAGCTGAGAGTATATTCGACCTTGGTTCTCTGTAGAAAGAGAAACAATAATAGTGCGAGAAAGTAGAGAAGGGCGCATGGCGGATGCCTTGGCTCTCACAGGCGATGAAGGACGTGATAAGCTGCGATAAGCGCGGGGAAGGTGCAAATGACCGTTGATCCCGCGATTTCCGAATGGGACAACCCAGTATGTTGAAGACATACTATCCACTGAATTGTGGAGGCGAACGGAGGGAACTGAAACATCTTAGTACCTCCAGGAAGAGAAAATAAACAATGATTCCCCCAGTAGTGGCGAGCGAACGGGGAAGAGCCCAAACCAGCGTGGTTCCGGCCACGCTGGGGTAGTAGGACCGCGCCGTGGCAAGATATCTTGTGAGTGGAACAGACTGGAAAGTCAGGCCGTAGATGGTGAAAGCCCAGTACACGAAGCAAGACGAAGCCTAGCGGTATCCTGAGTAGCGCGGGGCACGAGGAATCCTGCGTGAATCCGCCGGGACCATCCGGTAAGGCTAAATACTAGTGAGAGACCGATAGCGAACCAGTACCGTGAGGGAAAGGTGAAAAGCACCCCGGGCAGGGGAGTGAAACAGTTCCTGAAACCATGCGCCTACAAGCGGTCGGAGCAGCGTCATGCTGTGACGGCGTGCCTTTTGCATAATGAACCTACGAGTTACCGTCAGTGGCAAGGTTAAGGATGACGACATCCCGAGCCGCAGCGAAAGCGAGTCTGAACAGGGCGCTTAGTCACTGGGGGTAGACGCGAAACCGAGTGATCTACACATGTCCAGGTTGAAGTCCCGGTAACACGGGATGGAGGACCGAACGAATAAGCGTTGAAAAGCTTCTCGATGAGGTGTGTGTAGGAGTGAAAGGCCAATCAAACTCGGAGATAGCTCGTACTCCCCGAAAGGCATTTAGGTGCCGCCTCGGGCGTTCCCCCTGTGAGGTAGAGCGACTGATTGGATGCGAGGGCTTCACCGCCTATCAAGTCCAGACAAACTCCGAATGCGCAGGGGCCAAGCCCGGGAGTAAGGGCGCGGGTGCTAAGGTCCGCGCCCGAGAGGAGAAGAATCCAGACCACCGGCTAAGGTCCCGAAATACTGGCTAAGTTAGACTAACGAAGTCCGGCCCCCATGACAGCTAGGATGTTGGCTTGGAAGCAGCCATTCATTCAAAGAGTGCGTAACAGCTCACTAGTCGAGGAGCTGGGCATGGATAATAATCGGGTATGAAGCCAGTTACCGAAGCCGTGGAACACATAGTGTTGGTAGGGGAGCATTCCCATCGGCGTCGAAGGCGTGCCGCGAGGCATTCTGGAGCGTTGGGAAAAGCAAATGTAGGTATAAGTAACGATAAAGCGGGTGCGATTCCCGCTCGCCGAAAGACCAAGGTTTCCTGAACAACGTCAATCGGTTCAGGGTCAGTCGGGTCCTAAGGTTAAGGCTAGCGCCGAGACCGATGGCCGAGACGGTTAATATTCCGTCACTGACCGTGCGCCTGACGCGGGGACGCAGGAGTGACACCACCGCGCGCTGACGGAATAGCGCGTTGAAGGGCGTAGGCTATGAGAGGTGCAGGCAAATCCACACCTTGAGCTGAGACCCGATAGTACACCGACCCCTTCGGGGCGAGGTGACAGCGTGGGTAACCAGACTGCCGAGAAAATCCGCTAAAGAGCAACGCACGGTCACCCGTACCTCAAACGGACACACGTGGTCGGGTTGAATATACTAAGGCGCTTGGGTGATTCACGGTTAAGGAACTAGGCAAACTGACCCCGTAACTTCGGGAGAAGGGGTCCTCGCTGCAAGGCGAGGCGCAGAGAATAGGTCCAGGCAACTGTTTAACAAAAACACAGGGCTGTGCGAAATCGAGAGATGATGTATACAGCCTGACACCTGCCCGGTGCCGGAAGGTTAAGAGGAGATGTCAGCCGCAAGGTGAAGCGTTGAATTGAAGCCCCGGTAAACGGCGGCCGTAACTATAACGGTCCTAAGGTAGCGAAATTCCTTGTCGGGTAAGTTCCGACCTGCACGAATGGTGTAATGATCCGGAC
>JAZRVX010000063.1:0-1120 GCA_045599455.1 Faecousia sp.
CGACCCGACCACACCCATAGACCGTGAAAGCATAAAGGAAAGGATAGAGCGCATCAACAGGGAGAACCTGAGCAAGGAGCAGAAAAAGCAGGTCAGGGAGATAGAGGACAAGATGCTTCCCAAGCTCGAGGAATACGACCGAAAGCTGGAGACACTTGGCGACAGGAACAGCTACTCCAAGACAGACCCCGACGCCACCTTCATGCGCCTGAAGGAGGACGCCATGAACAACGGACAGACCAAGCCCGCCTACAACCTCCAGATCGGCACGTCAAGGCAGTTCATCACAGTATTCGGCCTGTACCCAAACCCCACCGACACACTCACACTGCCACATTTCGTGGATAAGTTCATCGCCCAGTACGGAAGGACGCCGGGCGACATTACGGCAGACTCAGGCTACGGCAGCGAGGAGAACTACGAGTATCTCCGAGCGCTTGGCATAACCCCATACGTGAAGTACAACTACTTCCACAAGGAGCAGCACGCCCCGATGAGGGACAACCCGTTCCTTGTCGGCAACCTGCACTACAACAGTCAGCACGACTACTATGTCTGCCCTATGGGTCAGCACATGAGGCATACAGGCAGCTCGACAAGGACCAACGAGCACGGCTTCAAATCATACACAGACCATTACAAGGCAGCCAACTGCCAGGGCTGTCCGCTGCGGAGCAAATGCCACACGGCCAAAGGCGACAGGGTGATAGCCGTGAACCACAGGCTGGACCTCCTCAGACGCGAGGCCCGGGAACTGCTCATGTCAGAGGAAGGTCTCAGGCACAGGAGCCGACGCCCGATAGAGCCCGAGGCAGTGTTCGGACAGATGGAATTCAATATGGGATACAAAAGGTTCCGCCATGTAGGGGGAAAACTGTGCAATATGGACTTCGGCATATTCGCCATAGCCTTCAATCTGCTGAAACTCAGCAGGCTCAAAGGCTTCAAATGGGACGACTTCCTAAGGAAAATGCGGTTTATCGCATCTATATGCCGCTATTTAACCAAAGAAAACCAAAAGAAAACTAAAGTTGTAGAATTTCAAAGAATGGAACGTCCTTGGGAAGTTGAAAATGCCGCATAAAAAAAAAAGAGGCTGTCTCGCTTTTGGGACAGCCTC
>JAZRVX010000064.1:0-1025 GCA_045599455.1 Faecousia sp.
CGGAAGGGAAACCGGAGATCGTCCGAAGCCGTCTGCCTGTCCGCTACAACTCCACTGCTCCGCAACCGGAACACTGGCTCCGGTTTCTGCATGATCTGCTCCATGAAGAAGATATTCCGACCTTACAGGAATACCTCGGCTATTGCCTCATTCCCTCCACCAAGGGGCAGCGGATGATGGTCATCAAGGGAAGCGGCGGCGAAGGTAAAAGCCAGATCGGCAGCGTCATGAATGCTGTGTTCGGCAATAACATGAAGGACGGCAGCATCGGCAAGATTTCCGAAAACCGCTTTGCCCGCGCAGATCTGGAACATCAGCTTCTGATGGTGGATGACGATATGAAAATGGAAGCGTTGAAGCAGACCAACTACGTTAAATCCATCGTCACCGCGCAAGGCAAGATGGATTTGGAGCGCAAAGGAAAGCAGAGCTATCAGGGGTGGATGTTCTGTCGCCTGCTGGCGTTCTCCAACGGTGATCTGCAAGCACTGTATGACCGCTCCAATGGTTTTTACCGCAGGCAGCTCATTCTCACAACCAAGGACAAACCCGCTGACCGTATCGACGATCCCGACATTGCAGAGAAAATGAAAACAGAAGCGGAAGGCATTTTCCTCTGGATGTTCGAAGGCTTGCAGCGGCTTGCTGCCAATCGCTTCCGGTTCACCGAGAGTGGAAGAACCCGTGCCAACCGGGAATACGTAAAGCGTGATTCCAATAACATGATCGACTTCATGGAATCCGAAGGCTTCATCCGGCTCAAGGCAGACTACGGCGCATCGTCGAAAGAAATCTATGAGACCTATCAGATGTGGTGCGAGGAAAATGCGTTGACCCCGCTGAAACCACGCTCGGTCAGTGATTTCCTTGTAGAGAACGAAAAGAAATACAACCTTGAACACACCAACACCATCATCAATTCCGCAGGTCGGAGGGTATGGGGATTTCTCGGAATTGAGATACTGGCGAGGCCCTATATAAACAGCAACTTGCGGTAAAACGCTATGTACGTACGTACCGGGCTC
>JAZRVX010000065.1:0-1033 GCA_045599455.1 Faecousia sp.
GGGAACACCTACGACGCGCTCGCCGGATTTCAGCTTTTGGTAGCGTTCACGGCTGCGGGCGCGTTCTTTCTTCAAAAACGCCTGCCGCTTTTCTTCCTCCGGCGTCAGCTCCGGTGCGGGAAGTTCGAACCGTCCGATGAAATTCAGATAGATCTCGATTTCCTGTACGCGGTCTCCGTCCACCTTCTCCGGGGCATGGTCGATGATCTTTTCGATGAATTCATTGATCATCTGCGTGGTAAGCTCGGAAAAGTCCGTGTATTTCTTTGCCAACGCAAGGAACTGTTCCGCGCGGGCGGTATCCTCCGCAAAAGCTGCCACATGCGTTTCGGTTTCGACAACGGCTGCCGTCAGCGTTTTCTGCTCATCCTCGTATTCTTTGAGCAGACTGTCAAAACGTTCCTCGGTGATCCGTCCCACGGCAAAGGATTCATAGAGCTTCTTGATAATGGTGTCCAGATCGGCGATGCGTTTACGGTCTTTGTTCAGCTTCCGCTTCGCGTCCTTCGCTGCTTCCTCCTGCCGGAGCTGCGACGCTGCCCGTACCTTTTCCAGAAATTCCGCCTGATTGGAAATGGCATAGGTGTTGACCGTCCGGATCGTGTCCAGAACAAGGGTGCGCAGGTTCTTTGTCGTGATATAGTGTCCACGACAGGCGCTTGTCCGCTTCTGCTTTGCCAGCGTATAAGAGGAGCAGTCAAAGAAATCCGACGGATAATTGCCCTTTTCCGCATTACCTCTGGAACGGTGGTTATACATCTTCTCACCGCAGTCAGCGCAGTAGAGAAGCCCCGTGAATGGATTGGCAATACCAATCGTGTCGATGCGTTTCGGCGTTTTGCGAAGCTTCTGTGCAAGCTCCCAGGTCTCCCGGTCAACGATGGCTTCATGGGTGTTCTCAAAGATCATCCATTCGTCCTTCGGGTTTTTAACACTGTGCTTGTCCTTGTAGGATGCTTTGTGGGAACGGAAGTTGACCGTGTCGCCCATATACTCCGGCTTGGAAAGAATATTGCCGACGATATATCCGCTC
>JAZRVX010000066.1:0-1779 GCA_045599455.1 Faecousia sp.
CGGTCCGTTAACTTTGCCGTGAAAACAAAACATCTGAAACATGGGAGAGTACAAGTACAAGCCGCAGTTTGGCGTCATTGTCATCTGCAAGGACGAAAAGGACCAGAAGGAGGTCTATGAGCGTCTGAAGGAGGAAGGTCTGACACTTAAAATCGTAAACGTATGAGAATCGAAGTAAACCATCATTGCAGTGACTTCAACAGTTACCGCGCAGCAAGAGTAAAGAGCCTTTTCAACGCGGAAAAGGGGTGCGACTGGTCCAAGACCGTTGACCTGCCCATCGAGGATAAGGACTGGAAGATTGGCCTCATTGTAGGCCCGTCCGGAAGTGGCAAGACCAGCATCGGCAGCCGCCTTTTCGGCAAGGACTCCATATATGATCTTTATTCGGGTTGGGACAACAACAAGCCCATCGTTGACTGCATCGATCCTGACGGTGACTTCAACACCGTTACCGGGATGCTCTCTGCAGTTGGCCTCGGTGATGTCCCGGCTTGGCTCCGGCCATTCAACGTGCTGAGCAACGGCGAGCGTTTCCGCGCCGGTCTTGCAAGGCTGGCTTGTGAGCGTCCGGAACACGCGGTTGTCGATGAGTTCACCTCCGTCATTGACCGCCAGATTGCCAAGGTTGGTGCAGCGGCATTCGCAAAGACGTGGAGACGCGGCCCCGGCCAGATCGTTCTTCTGTCCTGCCACTATGACATAATCGAATGGCTGCAGCCCGATTGGGTGTATGATACTGCGGAGGCACGCTTTTACGAGCGTGACTGCCTTCAACAACGCCCGAAACTCGAACTTCAGATTTATAAAGTCAGAGGAAGTGTATTCCCCAGACTGTTTAAGCAGCATTATTATTTAGATCTGCCTATGCCGGTGTCCGCAGAATACTTTGTCGGGTTCATCAACGGAGAGCCCGTTTGCCATTTGGCCGTTGCCCCGCTGTTCACGGCCAAGGCCTACAGGGCAACCCGGCTTGTCGTTATGCCTGAATGGCAGGGAATAGGTGTGGGCACGAAGTTCCTTGCCGCAGTCTGTGAGTACCACAGGCAGGGACGCGGACGGTGCGGGATGAAGTACCCGGTGTTCTTCCATACCTCCCACCCGCAACTGTGCGGTGCGCTGCGCCACTCAAAGAAGTGGATCCAGACAGGAGGGAGCCTTTATGGATCGAACAAGGCGAGGAGCGCAGCGTCAATCCGGAGGTCTCACCAGAGACAGGGTGTCAAGGATAGATGTTCAACCGGCTACGGCGGCCATTTCAGGGCCGTACAGGCCTTCAAATACATCGGCGAATATGAGAGTCAGGCTGCTGGGAAATAGCGAAACACCGGCCTTTATGGCCGCAAGAAATACCATATTGGGGCTCGGGCACTGTATATGTGGCACGGATGATCCTTGCGACATAGCGGTTGCCCCGCTCCTTACCGAGAAGGTTCCGGAGGAGAAGCTGATGGAGCCGACACTTGGGACCTTGATATTCCACCCCTCGCCATTGCCGTATGGTCGTGGCGCGGCCTCTATCAAGTGGGCTTACAGGCGTAGCGAGCCCATAACAGCGGCAACGTGGTTCTGGGCTGACAAAGGGCTTGATACGGGCGATATATGTGAGCAGGAGATTGTGAAGATTGATTATGCCCTACGACCGAGGGACTTCTACCAGCAGCATATTATTCCTGCAATGCTGCGTACACTCGAACGGTGTTTAATCGGTATTCAAAGCGGCGTGGTGAGACGTGTGCCGCAGGTCGAGGAGTACTCCTCCTTTGACTTCATTGAAAA
>JAZRVX010000067.1:0-4301 GCA_045599455.1 Faecousia sp.
GACATCGCCGGTCTCGGGGTTCATCAGCTGATACTTCAGGCTGGAAGAACCAGCATTGATAATCAGAACATTCATGGGATTTGCCTCCTATAAATTTTTGTTTTCTTTTTTGCAGTGTTGTGGTATAGTTACCATAGCTAAATTGATTATATTCCATAATGCGGCAATTCTCAAGCCCTAATGGAAATTATTTTTAGGCGGAGGGGAAGTTTTTTGCCGGTTATCGGAATTGTGTGTGAGTACAACCCCCTGCATTTGGGACATGAAAAGCAGTTCAGGCTCATCAAAGAACACTTTGGGGCGGATGCCGTCATCGTATGCGCCATGAGCGGAAGCTTTGTCCAGCGGGGTGAACCTGCGATTTTTGACAAAATGAGCCGGGCAAAAGCCGCTATTGACTGCGGAGCCGACCTTGTTCTGGAGCTGCCCGCGGCGGTGAGCTTGTCATCCGCCGAAGGATTTGCACAGGGTGCTGTGAAAGTGCTGAGCCCACTGTGCGATTACCTGTGCTTCGGCACAGAGAGTGAAACAGAAGAAAGCCTAAATAAAGCAGCCCGGGTGCTTTTATCGGATGATTTTCCTCCCCTGCTTAAAAAGCATCTGGAAAGCGGTGTGTCCTTCCCGAAAGCAAGGGCACTTGCAATGCAGGATTTGGGGGTCGAGGCAGATGTGACGAGCCCCAACAATATTCTGGGGCTGGAATACTGCAAGGAAATCATTACGCAGAGATGCACCATGCAGCCCTATGCCGTCCATCGGGACGGAAACTACCACGAAGAATCTCTGGATTTGGAGAATCCCTCCGCCACGTCTGTGCGCAGAGCAATCATTGAGGGCCGGGATTTTTTGCCCGCCGTTCCGGTCTGTGCACGGCAAGCCATGGAGCAGGCGGACATTCATCTGCTCGCTTCCGGCGAAAAAGCGATTCTCTACCGGCTGAAAACCATGACCGACGCCGAATTTGAAGCGCTCCCCTTCGGTTCGGAGGGACTGTGGCGCAAGCTCATGCACGCCGCCCGGGAAAAAGCATCTGTGCGTGAGATTATAGAAGCTGTAAAATCCAAGCGATACACCTACACACGAATTTCCCGGATGGTCATGTGCGCGGTACTGGGAATTACCCGGGAAATGATGGACTCCCCTGCTCCCTACTGCCGGGTTCTCGGCTTTACGGATGCAGGGCGGCGCGTGCTCTCCAATGTACGCAAAAGCGGGAGCCTGCGCAATATCGGCGAGAAAACCCATGCGCTCTATGAACAATTTGAAGACCGCGCAGACAGTGTGTATGCACTGTTTTCAGATAGCACCACAACCGCAAAAAACAAAGTTTACTATCCGGGCATCCCCAAAGCTTTAGCCCCGAATCCGAAAAATTAGGAGTATGCTATGCGTATTTGTCAAGTCCTTCCTGAATTTTATATGGGCGGTGCCGAAACCATGTGTATTGCCCTTGCGGCCGGGCTGAAAAAAATGGGACACGATGTCTGCATTGTCAGTCTGCGCACCTATGAATCGCCGCTGACGGAGCGCGCCCGCGCCTGCGGCATTGAACTGCATTTCATGGGCAAGGGCGCAGGACTCGATTTGCAGTGCATTCCGAAGCTCCGCCGATTCCTCCGGGAGTGGAAGCCGGATGTCATCCATGTCCACCTGCATGCGCTCAAGTATGCATACCCCGCCGCTTTCGGTCTGCGCATTCCGTTCGTCCGCACAATCCACAACATTGCCGTCAAGGATGCAGATGGCGCAAACTACTACATCAACCGGATGCTCTTCCCGAAGAAAGTCGTTCCGGTCTCTCTTACAAAAGCCATTCAGGACACGGTTGTAGATTTATATCACTTCCCTGCCGAGTGCACTCCCATCATTTTCAATGGCGTGGATTTATCCTGCTGTATTCCCAAGCAGGACTATTCACTGTCTTCGCCCCCCTCCATCATACATATCGGCAGATTTCAGGATGCCAAAAACCACGAAGCGATTGTAAGTGCCGTTGCCAAGTTAAATCGCAGAGGAATCCCGGTAAAGGTTCAGCTGTATGGTGACGGCCCCCTTGTTGAGTCCATTCACGCACAAATCAACAAAATGGGACTGGCCGAGCAGGTCAGACTGTGCGGACTGACGAATGATGTTTTCCCTCTGCTTCACAATGCGGATTTGTTCATTCTTCCGTCAAAGCACGAGGGAAGCCCGATTACCATTATCGAGGCCATGGGCACGGGGCTCCCCATCATTGCGGCCAATGTGGGCGGCATTCCCGATATGATTACGGACGGTGCGGATGGACTTCTCATCTCCCCCGATGCGGATGAACTCGCCGATGCAATTGCAAAGCTTATCCAGGAGAATGCCCTGCGTAAAAAGCTGGGAGAAAATGCGCTGAAATCCGCTGAACGCTTCTCCGCAGTCACAATGGCAAAGGAATACCTCAGGCTGTACGAAAGCATTATTGCGTGAAGGAACACAACATGAATCCTATTCATTTTTATATCATCATCCCCGTGTATAAAGCAGAGCAGTACATGTCCGAGTGTCTGGACTCGGTGCTGGCGCAGACATATCCGCACTTCACAGCAATCGCTGTGGATGACGGAAGCCCCGACGGCAGCGGTGCCATCTGCGATGCCTACGCCAAGAAGGACTCCCGCATTCATGTAATTCATCAGGCAAACGGCGGCTCCTTCGCTGCCAGAGCTGCCGGTATTCGCTATGCGATGCAGTCAGCGCAGCCCGGCGACCTTCTCATGTCGCTGGATTCCGATGACACCTACTATCCCCATGCGCTGGAAACCGTGAAAAAGACGGTTGAAAATACCGGGTGTGATATGGTCTTCTATCGCCATGATACGGACTATTTCGGCAATATCCGGCATGCAGATGAAGAATCGCCTGTTTTTGAGGGCGTACCCGAAAGCAAGCGCGAATTCTACAAGCTGGTGTTCACGCAGGCAAGCTTTAACGGTATATGCTCCAAAGCAATTGCCGCAAAGCTGATTGCCGACGGTGATTTGAAAGAGCCGTCCTTCATGCGTGTCTCCGAGGACTTGCTGCAAAGCATTCCTTTCTACTGCAAAGCCGAAAAGCCCTGCTTTATCTCGGATGCACTGCTGCTGTACCGCATCCACTACGGCTCGGCAACCAACACCAATACACTGTCCCATTTTGTTAATCCCATGCCGGCCTACCAAATCGTGTGGAAGCGCATGGAGCAGGAGCAGCAGTGGACACAGGAGGATTTTCGGGAGTATCTCAAATATTGCCATGGCATGCTCCGTGAACCCATCTGGAGAATTGCGCGGATTGAGACAAGCTATCGCGAAAAAAAGAAGCTATATATGCAGATATGCAATGACCCGTTCTGCAAGATGATTCTGGACGATGCGGACAAGAATGAAATTTGGCTCCGTCTCGTCAGAGAGAAAAAGTTTCTGCCCTTGCACTTGGTGGGAAGCGGCGTTAAAAAGCTCGGCAATCTGCGCCGAAAAATCAAAAAGCTGGATACATAATTTGCAAAACCCTCTCCATTGCGGAGAGGGTTTTTTGACGGGTGAATGGATATCTACGGAGGAGAAGGAAGCTTTCGCTCGCTTCGCTCGCAGGCATCAGTGGCACACCGTCCAAAGCCTCCCACCGGAAGGGGGAGCGTAGCGAATCTAAATAACAGTCATTGCCGGTGGCAATGACACCATAGTGAAAGTGGCGAGCTTGCGAGCCGGAGGGGGGTGAAGAGTTGTTCTTTTGAGTGCTCAATTGTATGGGCTTTCAATCCCCTCAGGCACTTCGTGCCGGTTCCCGTTTCCAAAGGGAGCCTTTGTGTGCTCGGTTCGTTACTGCATTAAAGAACCCTATATCTTCACTGTACTTTGATTAATCTTTCGAGCCAGGTAGCTTTCCAAAAAAGGGACACCCTGAGGGTGTCTCCATCCTTTGCTGCACACTTTTACGCTAGTGACCCGACTCGCTGCACCGCTAACGCGGTGTATGGTTGCGGTGCGGTCTAGCCCGCACCGCCCAAGTGTCCACCGGACACTTGGATTTAATCTTTCGAGTCGGTCACTAGCCAAAAACCGGGATACCCTAATGGGTATCCCGGTTTTTGGAGCTAGTGACCTGACTCGAACAGGCGACCTTCTCATTACGAGTGAGATGCACTACCGACTGTGCTACACTAGCAAAACGACCCCATTATTATAAATGCAATTGCGCTATATGTGAATGAATTTCTTTAAGCCTGACGGAGCTTAGAAAGCTTTTCCCGAATGGAAAGCAAATCGTCAAAGGTCTCCGGGCGTTTATTGAGG
>JAZRVX010000068.1:0-1084 GCA_045599455.1 Faecousia sp.
TACAGGCGCATCAGCTCGGGATTGTACTCATGCTCGCGCAGTCTGCGCATGATGCCGGACACATATTCCGTAGCTGTGCTGCGGATCACGGCAAGATACTTTTCTCCGATGTCCGCCGTGCCGAAGCGCAGGACGTTTTCAATCACCGAATCATCCACGGCAGTACCAAGCCTCTGCATCAGGCTTTCCCGGACGGCAAGCATACACTGATGCGTGCCGTATTTCTCGGTAAAACACTTGCTGGGAACGGGCTTCCCGTTATTGATATACATGACGTTCATGGTGCCGTTTCCGATGTCGGAGAGCATATTGACGCCCTTGAAGTCCCGGAGACGGTCTGCAACAGCGGAGAAGCCCTGCGGGAACACATCTGCTCCGGCAAACTCCACGTGATAATCTTTTCCTCTGAAATTGAAATCCGCTGTCTCGTTTTTCAGAAGATACGCCCGGAACTCGTCCTTCTGCTCGCTTACCCAGGTGAGGGGCAGACCGACAGCCAGATGAACACGGGCAGAGAAAAGCTGACGGATATTCAGCTCCCTGCCGATGGCGGCAAGAGTGAGAATATAATAGTCCTCGTCCATCATCTTGTCCGCCAGAAATTCCTTGTGATCTTCTCCGATAAGATAGAACCGATCTTCGTAAATGAGCAGATTGCTCTTGAAGGTCGGCTCCTTGTCATAGGCTGCCACGCCGGTTTTGAAGCAGGTGTGCGCCGTCTTGACGTTTCCATAGCCATGGTCGATCCCGATGATTACGGGTTTGCTGTTGGTGTTCGTGTAAAAATTCATAATGATTCCTTTCTGCCGCTGTGCGGCTGTAAAATGATTTTTGAATATAAAAAGAAGCCCGTGAAAAAATCTCACGGGCCTCTGGCTGAAAATGATTATTTTGTTATATGCGAGAAGCAGTTGGGTTTACCGCTCCAAATCTCTGCGCCTTTCCTTGGGAAGAATATCCCCGATATAAGCCTTCACCGCAGTATACACATCATCGAAGGGCGGTTTATTTACATCTCCTGTAAGTCTGAACTTATCGTAGGCGTGTTCAAGCTCGCTTTTTCTGTGAAGGAAGCCATGAAACG
>JAZRVX010000069.1:0-22621 GCA_045599455.1 Faecousia sp.
AACGAAACCTCCACCAGCAAATCGGGGGCATTGTCCGTAAATCCGCCTTTGGCATCTATTTTGCAGTCACTGTAGGGGATGTAGGGCTTGATATCGAAGATAGGCGTGCCGTCCATCAGGTCGGCACCGCCCACATGGAGCACCGCGCCGTGTTCGGCGGTTTCCTCCATGCCCAGCAGCTTCACGCAGGACAGTCCCAGATTATTGGGTCTGAAGGGAGAGCGGGTTGCAAATACGCCCATGCGGGCGTTGCCGCCCAGTCGGGGCGGCCTGACCGTAGGTGACCACTCAGTGCGCACGGCTTCTGAAAACTGCCAGATAATCCACAGATGACTGAAATCTTCAATTCCTCTGAGTGCATCGGCATTGCGGTATTCCGGCTCGAATACGATGGTGGATTTTAATTCCGGCACAAGCCCGCTCTGGCGGGGAATGCCGAATTTGGTTGCAAAATCGCTGTGCATCCGGGCGATGGGGTGAATGGCGATGTCCATATCAGCCTGCCTTTCTGCGCAGACAGAAGGTGACGGCGAAGACCAGCGTCAGCAGCAGACTGATGGAAGCGCCGGAGGACGCACCGAGGTAATAGGAGATGACGAGACCACCAATGCCGCATACCAGCGCAATCAAAATGGCGCTGATGGTATAGCTCTTCATATTCCTTGCAAGATTACGGCTTGCGGCAGCGGGCAGCACCAGAAGACTGTTCAGTATCAGCAGACCCATGGCGCTGATGCTTAAGGTCACCACCACGGCAATGGCCACGGTGAAGAGTGTCTGCGCCAGTCCAACCCGAATGCCCCGGGAGGATGCCAGCTGGGGGTGAATGGAGCTGAGGGTCAGTTTGTTTGCAAAGAAGTACCAGAATACCAGAACCAGCAGCAGAACCACTGCCAGCATACCGATTTCGGCAGGGGAGATGCTCAGCACATCACCGATGAGGTAGCGGTTGTACTTGGTAAAGCTGCCGCCGCCCAGAGTTGCCACGAAGATGCCGAATGCCACGGCGGCGCTGGAGAATACGCCAATCAGCGTGTCGGCGGCCTGATTGCTGCGGCTGCGAACCCAGCTGAACAGCAGGGAGAATACCACGCTGAATCCCACTGCCCCCCGGATGGGAGCGGCAAAACCGCAGATGCAGCCGATGGCAATGCCCGTGAATGCGGAGTGCCCCAGTGCATCGGAGAAAAAGCTCATGTGCCCGCTAACAATCATGGTGGACAGGATGCCGAACAGCGGTGCCATAAACAGAAGCGCCAGCAGGGCGTTTTTCATAAAGTCCCACTGCAGCATCTCAAAGGGCAGGACGCTGCAGATTGCGTACCAGAAGCTCATTTTGCCCCTCCTCTCAGATGGAAGACCCTGTGAAATGCCTCGGATTCCAGTACTTCCTCGGGCTTTCCCTTGGCGGCGATGCCGCCGTCGATGAGCACCACCTGATTGGCGTACTTGGGAAGCATTCCGAAGTCGTGGGTGGTCATCAGGATGGATAGGTCATAGGTCTTACGGATTTCATCCAGCATGTCCATGAGGGTTTCCATACCCTCCACATCCACGCCGGACAGGGGCTCGTCCAGAATCAGAATATTGGGCATAGGCTCCAATGCCAGCGCCAGCAGCACCCTCTGCAGCTCGCCGCCGGACAGAGTTCCCACGCGTTTGCTGTACAGCTCCTTGCCGTGCACGCGCTCTAAGCATTCCAGCGCCAGCTCTTCGGTGGCCTTGGAGATACCTAAGAATGCCGGGCGCTTGCCCAGACAGCAGGCGAACAGGTCTGCAACGCTCACAGGCTCCGATGGGTCGAAGCTGGGACTTTGGGGCACATAGCCGATTCTGGGCTTACGGCTCCGCTGCCCGGGTTCCGAAAAAGCAATGACACCTTCATATTCTCGCTGACCAAGCACGGCCTTCAGGAATGTGCTCTTGCCCGCACCGTTGGGGCCGATGAGCGCCACCATTTCGCCGCAGTGGATGTGCATATTGATATCGTGCAGAATTTTTTCTCCGCCGATGGTGACGGACATATTCTCCACACGCAGGCAGCAGGCGTGACCGCAGTCACCGCCGTGGGGCATTAAGTTCATCCCAGTGCCTCCTTTATTGTTTGGATGTTTGCGTACATTGCTTCAAAGTAGTCTGTGTTCATGGCCATGTCCAGCGGGAAAACGGCGCATCCCGTTTCCCGGGAAATGACCGCGGCGGCGGAGGGACTTCCGTTGACCTCTGTGAACACAGCGGGGAGCTTGTGCTCCTTTACGGTGTCAACCAGGAAAATCAAATCCTTTGCGGATGCTTCGGAGCCGGATTCTTCCTCCATGGAGGCGAGAATCCTGAGGTTAAAAGCTTCTGCCATATAGCCGAAGCCGTCGTGGAATGTGATAAGCTCCCGGGTGGAAAGGGCGGACAGCTCGGAATCCGCATACCTTTTCAGCTTTTCAAGCTCGGATATCAGCTTCGCGCAGTTGCTCCGGAAAATGCTTTCATATTTCGGATACTTCTCGCACAGTCCCTTGCAGATATTGCCCGCCATCACAGCGGCATTCTCCGGGGACAGCCAGATGTGGGGGTCATCTTCATGGTGATCTTCGCGATGGTGCGCTTTCGCGTGGCCTTCCTCTTCAAACAGCATGGTAATGCCTGAGGATGCGTCAATGGCATCCTTGCTGCACAAGATGTCTTCCATAAAGTCTTCCAGTCCTGCACCGTTCAGCACAACCACCTCGGCCTTTTCCACGGCCTTGACCTGCTCGACCTTGAGTGTGTAGTCGTGCAGACAGGACACGGACTCGGTCACCAGCTGCGAAACCCGCAGGGGTGTCCCTTCGCACAGTGTGCTTGTGAAATTGTAAACAGGGGCCGTGGTCGCTACAACCTGCCCGGCAGCCTTTTCGGTGCATCCGACCAGCAGAAGCGCACACACGCCCAGGAGAGTAAAAAGCTTTCGTTTCATACATCGTGTTCCTTATATATTCATCTTATCTAGCATATCACAGCCTGTCAAGAAATGGAAGAACTGCGGAAAACCAATAATCTGATGGTCATTGCCACCCCGATGCGCACACCGGGGTGGCAATCTCTTTCTGAATAGCTGCATTTATTAAGGCGATTCTGGGAAATGTCGGGTGATACATAGTGAAAACATTTTGAAAAAATTGAAAGGACTGCGAAAATTCGCAGTCCTTTGATCATGTAAAGATAGCTCAGAAAGCTTAGTGAGTATCCAGCCACTCTTTGACCTTGGTCTTGGCGATGCGGTCAATGGTCTCGGTGGGGTAGATGGAAGTCTCGCCGCCGTTGCCATAAACAAAGTACAGACCGCCCTCGGTCTGGTACAGGCACTCCTCGTAGCCGGCGGGGTCACCCAGCTCACCGCAAGTGAACTTCTTAATCAGAGCAGCAGTCTCGGTGTCGTACTCTTTCTTGCAAATAATCTTCTTCATGACAATCCTCCTTTTCACAAGTTGTTTGAAGATATTATACTAGAAAATATGGACAAATCAATAGGAATGTACTGTAAATCCAAGGAAATTGCAAAAGATTGTGATACCTATGGAATACGGTTTGTGTTGTATCGGTACTTCATGTATATTTTGCACAATCAAATTTTGAACAAATTGTGAAAATGAAGCGAAAAATGTAATTACCTGTTGCTAATAAATGACTTTTTGCTCTTGTGAAATATGTTGAAAATCCCGCTTGCCTCTCGGAACTGTATATGCTATTGTATAAGCATAAGGAGGCGATTATGTGAAGGATTTTCCCGTCTTTACCACGGAACACGGCGTAGCATCCGTTATCTTAAAGGAAGTGCCGTATCGGAAGACTGCCTACATCCGTCTGCAATCCTCCCTGTATCCTTCGGCGCTTCTTTCCGACTGCGTGGATTTTGCCCGAATGGCGGGAGCCGAGCGCATTCTGGCAGAGGGGAGCCTTCTGCCCGCGGGATTCCCCGAAGCTGTGACCGTTTTGGAGATGAGCGGTGTCCCCGGATTGGATGCAGATAAAGTTGAAAAACTGTTTCCGGTGACGGACTCCACCGTGACACACTGGCGGGAAGTTTATAATGCGCGCATGCGCAATGTGGACAATGCATCAACTTTGGAAGAGCGGGACGAAGCGGCGATGCTTTCCCCCGGCGGCTGCTACTTTGTCCACAGGAAAGGGCAGCTTCTCGGCATCGGCTGGCTGGAAGACGGCGTTTTGAAAGCCGTTGCCTCTTTTCTTCCCGGCATGGGCTATGTCACCTTAAATACCATTTTTTCCATCTGCCCCGGGGAGAGGATTACCCTGCAGGTTGCATCTACCAATCATCGCGCAATTGCCCTATATGAGCGCTTCGGCCTGATAGCCACCCGGCAGGTAAGCGTTTGGCATGATGTATCTTCATTGTCAAGGAAAAACACTTGACAAAGCGCAAAGCCTGTAGTATAGTAATCTGGCTGTCAAGGGAAAAACCTTGACAAACAGGAGGCACACCATGGATTCGCTGGAGATGACGCTGTTATTTGACTATTACGGCGACCTGCTCACCGACCGCCAGCGGGAGTGCTTCGACCTGCGTTACAATCAGGATCTTTCCATGACGGAGATTGCTCAGGAGCTGGGTGTCAGCCGTCAGGGAGTTTTTGATAACCTGAGCCGTGCGGAAGCACTGCTTCGCAATATGGAGGAGAAGACAGGCTGTGTCCGCCTTTCCATGCGGGCGCGCTCTGCCAAGGCTGCCATGCTTGCGGCAGCGGATGTACTTTCCGCCTATTCGGATGAATCACTGAATGCACTGGCACAGAAGCTCATAGCCTGCGCCGGAGAACTTGAGGAGTAAACTATGGCATTTGAGGGCTTAACTGAAAAAATCGATGCCACCTTTAAGAAGCTTCGGGGCAAAGGCCGTTTGAAGGAGGCCGATGTCAAGGAGGCTATGCGTGAGATTCGCATGGCACTTCTGGAAGCCGATGTAAGCTACAAGGTTGTTAAGGATTTCACCAAGTCCGTCACCGAGCGCTGTGTCGGCACCGATGTTCTGGAGTCCCTGACCCCTGCCCAGATGATTGTGAAAATCGTCAACGAAGAGCTTGTCAAGCTCATGGGCAGCGATACCAAATACATTACCACCAATCCCAATGGCCCCACCGTGGTCATGCTGGTCGGCCTGCAGGGCGCAGGTAAAACCACCAACGGCTCCAAGCTGGCAGGTCTTATGAAGCGCCAGGGCAAGAACCCGCTTTTGGTCGCCTGCGATGTTTACCGTCCCGCCGCCATCACCCAGTTGCAGGTCTGCGGCGAGAAGTTGGGTATCCCCGTCTTCGAGAAGGGTACCCAGGACCCGATTCAGACTGCTAAGGAAGCCATTTTGTATGCCCGCCAGCGGGGATACGACATGGTATTTCTGGATACCGCCGGTCGTCTTCATGTAGATGAGCAGCTCATGGAAGAGCTCAAGCGCATGAAAGCTACGGTCAAGCCCGATGAAATCATGCTGGTTGTGGATGCTATGACCGGTCAGGATGCGGTTAACGCCGCCCAGAGCTTCCACGAGTGGCTGGATATCGACTCCGTCATGCTCTCGAAGCTCGATGGTGATGCCCGTGGCGGTGCAGCGCTTTCCGTCCGCGCCATTACCGGCAAGCCCATTAAGTTCGCCGGCACAGGTGAAAAGCTTGAGGATATCGAGCCTTTCCACCCGGATCGCATGGCCAGCCGAATCCTCGGCATGGGCGATATGCTTACGCTGATTGAGAAGGCCGAGCAGGCATTCGATGCCAAGAAGGCTGCCGACATGGAGAAGAAGCTGAAGTCCAACCGCTTCACGCTTCAGGATTTCTACGACCAGATGGTTCAGCTCAAGTCCATGGGTTCCATGGAGGAAATTCTCGCCCAGATGCCCGGCGGCAATAACCTCAAGGGTATGAAGTTCGACGAGAAGGCCATGGCGCATACGGAGGCCATCATCCTGTCCATGACACCCTATGAGCGTGAGCATCCCGATGTCATCAAGGACAGCCGCAAGCGCCGCATTGCTGCCGGTTGCGGTCTCAAGGTCGAGGAGGTCAATAGGCTCCTGAAATCCTTCGAGCAGATGCGCAAACTTATCAAGCAGTTCTCCGGCCCCGGTGCAGCGCGCAAGCTCAAGCACATGGGTCTGGGTCGCGGCCGTGGTGGTTTCGGCGGATTCCCCGGGCTGTAAATTCTTTTGTTCGCTCTAAGCAAATTGCTTTGCGATAGATATTTAGATTATTTTATGGAGGTGAAACTTTCATGGTTAAGATTCGTCTGAGAAGAATGGGCGCTAAAAAGGCTCCTTACTACCGTATCATTGTTGCTGATTCCCGCTCCCCCCGTGATGGCCGCTGCATCGAGGAGATTGGTACCTACAATCCCCTGAGCAATCCCGCTGCCGTTACCGTTGATGTGGAGAAGGCACAGAACTGGATCAAGAACGGTGCTCAGCCCACTGATACTGTCCGTGGTCTGCTGAAGAATGCCGGCGTGCTGTAAGATCCCAAAGGAGTAGCACAATGAAGGAACTTTTGCTGTATATGGCAAAAAACCTGGTTGACAATCCCGAAGCAGTCACGGTTACCGAGACTGACGGTGATGACGGCAAGGTGCTGGAGCTTCATGTAGCCGAGGGCGACATGGGCAAGGTCATCGGCCGCCAGGGACGGATTGCCAAGGAAATTCGTACAATTGTGAAGACGGTTGCACAGCGCTCCGGTGAGCGTGTCTCCGTTGAGATTGTGGATTAAATGGTTATGCGTGGCGGGTTCCGTCACGCATTTTCCGTTTAGATTAGAAAACTCTGAATAATTTGTCTGTTTGGCACTTGTCTCATGTTTCAGAGCGTCCATATCTACTGTAGGGTAGGGGCTTGCTCCTACCGCACGCAGTGTCGGGCTGTGAGTGCGAACCCATATCCTGCAGGTTGTGGATTTGTCAGTTAACTTTAATTTCTGGAGGGTTTATAATGAGAATACCCTATATTGAGGCCGGCGAAATCGTCACCACCCATGGTGTCCGCGGCGAGGTCAAGGTACTCACATGGCTGGATAGCCCCGAGGACTTGTGCGATTATAAGCGCTGTAAAATCGGCGGCAAGGACTATGCAATCGAGTCTTGCCGGGTGCAGAAGACCTGCAATCTTTTGAAGCTTAGCGGTGTTGATACCATGGAAGCGGGTCAGGCTCTTCGCGGAAAGACTGTTGAGCTTTACCGCGATGATGCACCCAAGGGCCTGATTTTCTCTGCTGAGCTGATGAACATGGAGGTTTTCGCGGACGGTGCCAAGGTCGGTGTCATCACCGATGTACTGGACTACCCCGGAAATCAGGTCTATGTGGTCAGCGGGGAGCATGAGTATATGATTCCTGCGGTATCTGCTTTTGTGCTGTCCACCTCCGTTGCCAACAACCGCATGGAGGTTAAGCTCATTGAGGGGATGCGAAGCGATGAGGTTTGATATTCTGACTCTTTTTCCCGATGCTCTGGGGGATGTTCTGTCCGAGAGTATTCTGGGGCGCGCGCAGGAGCGGGGCTTCATCCGCATTGAGACCCATCAGATTCGGGATTACACCACCAATAAGCAGAATCAGGTGGATGACTATCCCTATGGCGGCGGACGCGGTGCTATCATGCAGGCTGACCCCATCTACCGCTGCTGGGAAGCCGTCTGTGAGGAAGTACAGGGGAAAGTCCACACGGTCTACCTGTCTCCCTGCGGCCATACCTTCACCCAGGCTGATGCGATCCGCCTGAGCAAGCTGGATAATCTCGTCTTAGTCTGCGGGCATTACGAGGGCATCGACCAGCGCTTCATTGATGAGTGCGTGGATGAGGAAATCTCTTTGGGAGATTTTGTCCTCACCGGCGGGGAGATTGCCGCTATGGCCGTCACCGATGCCGTGGCCAGAATGGTGCCGGGTGTCTTAGCTGACCCCGAGTGCTTCGAGGACGAAAGCCACTTTAATGGATTGCTTGAGTACCCACAGTACAGCCGCCCCGCCGTCTGGCACGGCAGGGAAGTGCCGCCTATCCTGCTCTCGGGCAATCACGAGAAGGTAAACCGCTGGCGCAGGAAGCAGGCGCTGCGTCGTACCCGTGACCGCCGCCCGGATATGTATGCCAAGCTTGATCTTTCCTCTAAGCAGGATAAGAAACTCCTTGCAGAAATGGCGCAGGAGGAAGCCGAGGAAAATCAAGCAGAACCTGCTGCCAACGAATAACCAAACAGCCACACAGGGTATAACATACCCTATGTGGCTGCTTTCTTCTATTTCCCTGCGCAAATTTGACGCAGGAGCATACCAAATACATCCCAAAATGAGCAGCTTTCCACATCCTCGGCAGCTACCAGATTGACCTCAGCCAGTATTTCATCTCCCGCACGGACGGTGAGTACTCCCAGTTTTTCCCCCTTTTCCACGGGAGCATCTACCCGCTCCGGAAGCTCCACATCGGTGGTAACAGATGATTTCTTTCCTTTGTCCGTCAGTATCGGAGAAACATTTTCGGGCACAACGCTGACAACATTTGTCTTTCCCAATGTCACGGGAATTTCCGTTTTATCCGGAACCTGAGCTGTGACCAGTGCGAAATTTGCAAAGCCATAGTCCAGCATACTTTTGCAGGCGGCGGCGCGAATTTTGGAGGTCTCACAGCCCATGGAAACTGCAATCAGCTCCATGCCGTCCCGCTCGGCGGTAGCGGACAGGCAGTAGCCTGCTCCGGAGGTGAATCCGGTTTTCAGCCCGGTAGCGCCGGGGTAGAAGCGGATGAGCTTATTGGTATTGCTCAGTCCGAAAGCTCCATCTCGGATGGAGTCCATCCAGATAGTGGTAAATTTACGGATATCCGGGTGGTGCAGAATCAGCTCCCGGGACATAGCTGCAATGTCTGCCGCACTTGTGCGGTGCTCCCGCGCACCCGGCCCGTCGTCCAGCCCAGTGCAGTTGACAAAATGGGTATCTGCCATGCCAAGCTCGGATGCTCTGCTGTTCATGGCTTCCACGAAGCTTTCTTCACTTCCGCATAGGAATTCGGCCATGGCGCAGGCACAGTCATTGGCAGAGCTGACTGCGATAGACTTGAGCATATCCCGGACGGTCATAGTCTCCCCAACCTTGAGGTAGACCTGACTGCCCCCCTTAGCTGCCGCGGTCTCCGAGGCGGTAACAATATCGTCATAGGAAATCCTGCCGCTGTCCAATGCTTCCATAATCAGAAGCATTGTCATAACCTTGGTCACACTGGCAGGTGCCAGCCGCTCATGGGCATTCTTTTCATAAAGAATTTGTCCCGTAGTCTTCTCCATAAGCAGGGCGCTTTTTCCTGCAACCTCCGGGGCGGCCGCTGCCGAAATCAGGCAGGCTGCGCTCAGTAGTATGCAAAATGGCAATCGCCACAACCCTTTTTTCAATGTACATCCCTCCAAAACCCTTTACCAGAGCCTATGATGGTAAGATGGCCGATATTCAAGATGCTTTTTTGCTCTTTTCTTTCAAAAAAATCGTTTTATACTACTTGACCGTATGTACTTTTTTGATATAATGAACCCAAAAGAACAAAAAAATTACCTACATATAATCGGAGGTTTTCCCATGAGAGGTATCCCGTCCCTGATTACCGACACCCGGAAGAGAGTCTATACCGAGGTTGCCCGTCTTGCCTACTCCGGCGAGGACTACCACAAGGTGGAAGAGTTGCCTTTTGTGATTATTCCCGGCGATCAGCCTCAGCACCGTGACTCCATCTTTCTGGAGCGTGCCATTGCCAGTGAGCGCATCCGTCTGGCCATGGGTCTGAGCCTTCGAAATGTCCAGACCCGTACTATGATGACCGAGGGTATGGATCAGGCCGCCATTGCGCAGCAGTACTACGAGCCTCCTCTGGTCAACATCATCCCCTATGCCTGTCATGCCTGCCCCACCAATCAGTACCGGGTCACGGAGAACTGTCAGAACTGTTTAGCTGCCTCTTGCCAGAAGGTTTGCCCCAGAGAGGCCATTTCCTTCGTCAACGGCAAGAGCCACATTGACCCCGACAAGTGCATCAAGTGCGGCAAGTGTGCCCCCGCCTGCTCCTACAATGCCATTATCCATATGGAGCGTCCCTGCCAGGCCGCCTGCGGCATGGATGCCATCGGTGTGGACGAGTACGGTAAGGCCATCATCAATCAGGATAAGTGTGTTTCCTGCGGCCAGTGCCTGGTGAGCTGCCCCTTCGGTGCCATCGTGGACAAGGCTCAGATTTATCAGGTTGTCCGCTCCATCATGGAGGGGCACAAGGTCATTGCTCTGCTGGCTCCCGCTTACTCCCGCCAGTTCGGTAAGAATGTGGACGGGGACAAGGTCTTCGCCGCCATGAAGGAGCTGGGCTTTGCGGAGACCGTGGAGGTCTCCATCGGTGCCGACATCTGCGCCAGCATGGAAGCAGAGGACTTCCTGACCAATGTTCCCGCGAACCAGAAATTCATGGCAACCTCCTGCTGCCCCGCATGGCACTCCATGGTGCACAAGCTTTTCCCCGCACAGGCAGGTAATATCTCCATGACCCTGACTCCCATGGTTTTCACTGCCCGTATGATGAAGAAGAAGTACCCCGACTGCAAGATTGTCTTCGTCGGCCCCTGCGCAGCTAAGAAGCTGGAGGCTATCCGCGAGAATGTCCGCTCCGATGTGGACTTCGTGCTGACCTTCGAGGAGCTTGCCGGTATGTTTGAAGCCAAGGAGCTGGATTTGGAGAATCTGGAGGGTCACGATTTCCCCAATGAGGGTACTGCCGCAGGCAGAGGATTTGCTGTGTCCGGCGGCGTAGCCAAGGCGGTGGTGGAGTACATCCATGAGAGCCACCCCGAGGTGGAGGTCAAGGTTGCCAATGCCGAGGGTCTGCGCGAATGCCGCAAGCTGATGACATTGGCCAAGGTCGGCAAGTTTGACGGATACCTCTTGGAGGGCATGGCCTGCCCTGGCGGCTGTATTGCGGGCGCAGGTACCTTGCAGCCTGTGGAAGTTGCCAGAAAGGCTGTGGAAAATTCCCAGCGCAATGCCACCAAGAAGAATGTTACAGAGTCGAGTTTCCTGAAGCTTGGCGAAGAGCTGGAAGCCGACAAGTAAATGATGTTTAATTGCATAAGCGCACAGCATCTGCTGTGCGCTTGCTTCGTATTATGCGAATATCAGTGGGATAAAGGAAGCTTTCATTGATAAAGGAAATCTTTCGATAATGGGTCATTGCGAGGAGCGAAGCGACGTGGCAATCCGTTCCTCTAAATTACAGTTAGGGTATTGTTATAAAAAGAGTACGGATTCCCGAGACCAGTGTGCACACTGGTCTCGGGATGACCGCCTGTCGGTAGCTTTTAATTAACTAAAGCTTCCTATCGTTATATTGTCTCACCTCTATTTAATCAAATATAAACCATATCCCCATTTATTTCCTCCCAAACTTAAACATAGGTGATTTTATGGAGCAGCATACAATCGGCACAGTCATTTCTGTCAATAAGCAGTGGTGGCTGAAAATCAATACGAAGCCAATCCGCCGCCATAGCACGGACGGCGCAATCTTCCCCTATATTATAACGGTTCAATATACTGTCAATGGCCGAACCTATTCCAAAAGAAAATGGATTCCCGCAGGTCGCTCCGTACCGGAGCAAGGAAGTACAGTTGCTGTTTTCTATGACGCAGAAAAACCGTCCCGCGCCGAGCTTAGCGGATTATAAAATCGTGTAGTATTTTTGATTTCCGTTGAAAAGACGCGTAATCCATTATAATTTGCAGCTTGCTGAGTTATAGTGTATCTGTCTACGAAGCGTAGGTTGTTATTGCGATGGTAAAAGTGTATTCTTAATGTCGTAAGGGGACGATTCATATGAATCAATATGTGACCGGTGCTATGATTAGACATCTAAGAGAAAGCAAAAATATGACGCAGCAGCAACTTGCCGAAAAATTGAATGTTTCCAATAAGGCGATATCAAAATGGGAAACAAGCCGCGGCTATCCGGATATTTCTCTTGTAGAACCCTTGGCAGATGCATTGGGTGTTTCTGTAATAGAATTGTTTTCCGGTGAAAATGTGGTCAATACGAATCGGTCATTTAATATGCTTCGGATGAAGTTCCATGTATGCCCGATTTGCGGCAATCTCATCTTCAGCACCGGCGAGACGGTAGTCAGCTGCTGCGGTATTGTGCTTCCTGTTTTGGAGCCGGAAACAGAAGATGGCAGCCATCCACTGCGCATACAAAAGGTCGAGGATGAGTACTACATATCCATTTCCCACGACATGACTAAGCAGCATTATATTTCTTTTATTGCAGCCGTGAAAGATGACGGATATGAAATGAAGAAATTATACGCGGAGGGCAATGCTGAAGCGCGGTTCAAAATCAGCAGGACGAAGTACCTGCTGTATTATTGCAATCAGCATGGATTATTTAAGGTACTTGTGCGTTGAATATCGCTTTATGAAATGAAATAAAACAGCAGCCGCATGGAAATCCATGCGGCTGCACTGTTTTTATGATTTTTACACGCCGGAGTAGGCGGAGAAACCGCCATCGATGGGCAGGGTGATGCCGGTGATGAAGCCTGCGGCATCATTGTTGAGCAAAAACAGGATGGAACCGACCAAATCCTTTTGACTGTCACCGAAGCGTCCCATGGGGGTTCCATTCAGGATTTTCTTGGTGCGGTCGGTGGGGGTGCCATCCTCGTTGTAGAGGAGCTTACTGTTCTGCTCTGCGGCAAAGAAGCCGGGGGCGATGGCGTTTACGCGGATTCCGCACTTGGAGAAGTGCACGGCCAGCCACTGGGTGAAGTTGGTGACAGCGGCCTTGGATGCAGAGTAGGCGGGAATCTTGGTCAGGGGTGTATAGGCGTTCATGCTGGAGATGTTGATGATGTTGCAGCCCTCGCGGCCAACCATGTGCCGTGCAAATGCCTGTGTGGGCAGAAGTGTGCCGACCCAGTTCAGATTGAAGACATTCTGCACACTGTTTTCATCCAGATCAAAGAAGGAAACGGTATCGGATTCCAGATCGCCGTTTTCAAAGAACTCTTTGTCGGTGTTTGCCTTGGCATTGTTGCCGCCTGCGCCGTTGATGAGAATGTCGCAGGGCCCCAGCTCCGCCAGAATCTGGTCAGCCACAGCGTAGCAATTGTCCTTGCTCAGAACATTGCAGGCATAGCCCTTGGCGTAGCCGCCCTCCGATGCAATCTTCTCAGCCAGCTCATTGAGCTTGCCGATGTTTCTGCCCAGCAGAGCAACCTTTGCGCCTGCGTTTGCCAGAGCGATGCAGAAGATGGAGCACAGCGTGCCGCTGGCACCGGTGACTACGGCCACTTTACCGGTCAGGTCGGTTTCTATCACATTTTTGCCCATAGTGTTTACGCTTCCTTTATCTGTAATTTGTAATGTTTGCGTTCTGACTGAATCATATCTTTTTACCGGGAAAAAGTCAATGGGCTTGAATCGTTTTCCTGTCCGACTGCGGGTAGCCGAAGATGATTTTTGTCAGCCATTTGGCATCATCTGGTGTGAAGATACGCAGTACCCTCAAACAAATTGTCACAGCGGCAAGATAGAAAATGCAGTTTATCGCGGTGCTGCCGCTCCTGAAAAAAACACTGCATCCGAGACATACGGCAATCGCCATGCACGGCTTGTACAGGCGGAGCTTTTCCCGGGTAATAAGCAGGAGCCTTCTAAGACTTAAAAAGAAGTTCAGCCCGTGGGTAATCAGGAAACTCCCGAAATACCCTCTAAGCCCATACCTCGGCAGCAGGAAAAACAGCAGGAGTACATCCAGTGCATTGGTCGCGATGTTGTAGCGCACGCAAACCTTCTGCTGTCCCAGCCCCTTGGTGCACGCATCTGTCACGGCATCACAGTAGAGCATGGGAATCAGGGGCGCATACAGCCGGATAAGCCCTACGGCATCGGTTTTGCTATAGAAGCGCATGCACAGACTTTCTGCACAGATGAGCAGCAGGCCTGAGACGATGCTTCCGAATATCACCGATGCCCACAGACTGCGCCGCATCAGGTAGGAAACGCGAGCGTTTTTTTCGGACGCTTTGCAGGCTGCCATTTCCGGAATCAGAATTTCACACAGCCCAAACAGGAAACAGGCGGGAAACATGATGATGGGAAACACCATTCCACTCATCATGCCGAATGCCGCCAGCGGATTCACTGTTTTTGTGTGCAGTGCCAGCCGTTTCGGCACCATCAGATTTTCCGTAGACCCGATTCCGGTTCGTAAGAGGTCTCCCACAGCCAGCGGTACTGCGGTGTGGAGAATTCTTTTTCTCACCGGGATTGCACTCCCGGCCTTTGTGCCCTCCTGTATCTTTGCCAACCACAGGCATACAAGGCAGAATATTGCTCCCGAGCCGTTTCCCATGATGACGGACATACAGGAGCGCAGAGTATCTCCCTTGGCAAAATAGAGCAGGGATAATATGGTAGTGCCGATGGAAATAATCTGTTCTCCGATTTCCACAGCGGCTAAAAAGAGAACTCTTCTTTCCGCGGTGAAATACCCACTGAGGACACCGCCCATGCAGATTACGGGCAGGAATGCACTGTATAGCCGCAGAGCGGGGACAACGAGGGGATTTCCAATCCATTTTTCAGCGGCAATGGGGGCAAGTATATACAGCCCACCGGCAAAGAAGAAACTCCACGCCAGACTGTAGCCGAAGCACCCCTGCAGAACCCATGGCACATTTCCTTTTCTCCCGGTGCCCAGTTCCTCCGCCGACAGGTACATGGTGGCGGTGCGTATTCCCGCCATACCGGCCACCAGCGCCAGTGCTCCGACGGACAGAATCAGTTGCAGCAGTCCAATACCCTCGGCACCGATTTGCCGGGATAGGAAAATCTGAAAAGCTGTGCCCGACCCGCGCAGGATGAGGTTCACGCCGGTCAGCAGCATGGCACTTTGAAATATCGGTAATCTGTGCGACAAGAAAAATCCCCCCTTGTCCACAGTCTATGTGGGGAAGGGGGGAGTAGAACATTATGCGTGGTTGTTGGCTTCCAAACAGAAGGGACTCAGAGGGCACTGCCCGCAGTTGGGACTCCTTGCGGTGCAGATATCCCGTCCGAACAGTACGATTCTGTGGCAGAAATCGGAGCTGTCCTCCGGGGGCAGAATTTCACGCAGCTGCTTTTCCACCTTTTCCGGCTCCTTGCCGGAGCTTAAGCCCAGCTTTCCGCAGATTCGGATGCAGTGGGTGTCGCATACCACACTGCCGGGTACACCGTAGATATCCCCGAGGAGCAGATTTGCGGTCTTCCGTCCCACACCGGGCAGCTTCAGAAGCTCCTCCATGGTTCCGGGCACTTTCCCGCCGTAGTCCTCCATCAGCATCCGGCAGGCCAGTACAATATCTCTTGCTTTGTGCTTGTAGAATCCGCAGGAGTGCACCAGTCTTTCCACATCCGCAATATCGGCGCTTGCCATGGCCTCCAGCGTGGGATAGGCTTCAAACAGCGCCGGGGTTACTAAGTTTACCCGGGCATCGGTGCATTGGGCAGAGAGCCTGACTGCAATCATCAGCTCATAGTCCTTTTCGTATTCCAGCGCGCACAGCGCATCGGGATAGCGGTCTTTCAGAATTTCGATAACTGCTTTTGCCTTCTCGGCTTTCTTTTTCTGCGTTTTTGTCATAGCGCGCCTCTGTCTTGTTTTTCTTCATCATATCATGTTTTTGTGATTTTACAATATGGAATCTGTAAGAAACTGTGCGCTCAGCGCGGATATTTCATATGCCGTGAATTCCTCGCTTCCGCATGCTGTCTGCTTGGTGTAGACTCTGCTTTGCAGTCTGCCGAGAATTCGGATACAGTCCCGCGTGTGATAGTCCGCCGCCTCTATCGCTGTTTTTCCCCACAGAATGCACGGCAGATAGTCGGCTCTTTGGAATGCCCTTGGGACAGCTACCATCAGGTCACAGATATCCCGCCCCATGGGCGTGCGCCTCAGATTCGGCTCTCTGCACAGAATTCCCTCAATGGTCACATCGTTGATGGAAGGACCGTTTTCACAGACTATTTCACTTGCAAACAGAAATACCATCAGATGCCGCCCGGTTTCGTTTCGAATATTGTGGGAGCGAATCTGCCCGGTTATCAGAAGACTCTCTCCTAAATTGGGCCTCGGGCAGGGGAGCAGTGCTTCCTCTGCGATGATGGGCAGAGTGTCCACCACACCGGAAAGTCTTGTGACGGTCAAGGAGAATTTGTAAAACTGCTTCCCATGATTCAGATGGGAAGGACATATCGGCGAGGAAAGCTTTCCCCGCACTACGGTCAGGTTTACTGCGGATTCCATAGTACCACCCCAATTCAGATGTATGGAACATCCTATGTCTCAGCCGCGGGGGAAGAACCAAAAATCTCCGATGTGACAAACATCGGAGATTTCAGTATGTCGAAAAATTCCTCCCCCAATAGGGTAACATTGTGAACCAGCCCACAGTTCGGCGTGATAATCTCCCAGAAGAGAAATCCGTTTTTCAAACCCGGTATTATTTTGCCCAGCCGCAGGCACACCTCACAGCTTTGCGCCAGCCGTCAATCATTTCCGAGCGGGCTTCCTCGCTGATTTCCGGCGAGAAACTGCGGTCAATGGCGTGGTTTTGACGGATTTGCTCCGTGGTTTTCCAGAATCCGACAGCAAGACCTGCTAAGTACGCAGCACCAAGCGCGGTGGTTTCCACGCATTTGGGTCGCCGCACGGGACAGCCGCCGATATCTGCCTGCGACTGCATCAGATAGTTGTTGGCGGAAGCACCACCGTCCACATTCAGGGAACTCAGGCAAATGTGTGAATCAGCCTCCATTGCTGCCAGAACATCGTTCACTTGATAGGAAAGAGAGTCCAGCGTTGCTCTGACAATATGCAGTCGGTTTACGCCACGGGTCAGACCGACAATGGCACCTCTCGCATAGGCATCCCAGTGGGGGGCACCCAGACCTGTGAATGCGGGCACTACATAGCATCCGTTGGTGGAGCCTGCACCATAGGCCATGTATTCTGTCTCGGCGGCGGAGGAAACAATTTTCAGTTCATCTCTCAGCCATTGAATTGCCGCACCGGCCACAAAGATGGAACCCTCCAGCGCATAGTTTACCTTGCCGTCTAAGCCCCATGCGATGGTGGTGACCAGCCCATTTTCCGAGAAGATGGGCTTTTCTCCTGTGTTCATCAGCAGGAAAGCGCCTGTGCCGTAGGTGCACTTGGACTGACCGGGGTCAAAACAGGTTTGACCAAACAGAGCCGCCTGCTGGTCACCGGCAGCTCCGCAGATTGGAATGGGTGCGCCGAAAAACTGCGCTTCGGTTTTTCCGTACAGGTGGCTTGACGGTGCCGGGGTGGGGAGCATGCATTCGGGGATTTCCAGCTCTGCCAGAATTCCCTTGTCCCATTGCAGACTGTGGATATTAAAGAGCATGGTGCGGCTGGCGTTGGAGTAGTCGGTCACATGCACTTTGCCGCCCGTCAGCTTCCAGATTAACCATGTTTCCACCGTGCCGAAGAGCAGCTCGCCGCTTTCGGCTTTTTCTCTCGCCCCGGGCACATTTTCCAGAATCCATCTGATTTTTGTGCCGGAGAAATAGGGGTCAATCACAAGACCGGTCTTTTGCCGAATCATGTCGGTGAGACCTTTGCTTTTCAGACTGTCGCAGTAATCCGCTGTTCGACGGCACTGCCATACGATGGCGTTGTACACGGGCTTTCCGGTATTTTTGTCCCAGATAATGGTGGTCTCACGCTGATTTGTAATGCCGATGGCGGCGATATCCGCTGCCTTTGCTCCCACATTTTCCATTGCCTGATGAGCAACAGCCAACTGCGTGCTGAAAATTTCATCGGGGTCATGCTCTACCCAACCGGGCTGCGGAAACAGCTGGGTGAATTCTTGGTGAGCTACGGAGCAGATTTCACCTTCGTGGTTAAAAAGAATGCAGCGGTTGGAGGTAGTGCCCGCATCCAGCGCCATGATGTATTTTGCCATATCCGATGATTCCTTTCTGTTTACAGAATGTGCTCGTGATTGGAGATGTGGTCTTCGCAGTAGCAGTAATATCCGTTGCACTTGGAGCAGTAGCGAAATTCAAGCTCGGGATTGCTAACATCCGTCCGTCCGCACACCGTGCATTTGTGGGTATAGGCCGGGACAACCCTGCTGCTATCCTGCTTTGCGGTGAATACAATGACCTTGGGGCCTGCTTTGCTGTATGTCTTTTGGCTGCCTTTCTTGCCTCTTAGCTTCATCCGCCATGACATGGGAATCAGGTTCAGTACCTCTGATCCAAAGAACAGGAAGTAGTTGGCAAGTGCCACCAGCGGGAAGAGATTATAGGGGAAGTGATTGCCGAGGACACCTGCCGCCATAATGGCTAAATCAAACAGCGCAAAAATCCACGCTTTCACCGGAATGATAAAGAACAGCAAAAATCCCGCCTGCGGGAACATGGTTGCATATCCGAGGAACAGGCTCATATTCAGATAGTACACATCTGCGTTCATTCCGAATATCATGGCGTAGATATCCATGAGGACAATGCCTGTCAGGTAGAAGAGGTTAAATTTGAAGGTACCCCATTGGGCTTCCATCATCCTGCCGATGGAGTAATAGCAAAACAGCATGATAAGGAAGAACAGGGGATTGGAGTTCAGCATGGTCAGGCAGTAGGAAACCAGTCTCCAAACCTGTCCGTGCAGAATTGCGGTACGGTTGAAGCTCAGCAGATTATACAGCACAGTGCTCCCGGTCATCAGACTGATGATGTACACAACGGCATTTCCCGCGCAGATATACAGCATCAGGTTGGGGATGCCTTTGTAGCGGTTCAGATAGCAAAAACGCTCAAATTTCTTTCGTAATTCAGACAAGTATCGTCAACTCCTGCAAATGATTTGGTTACATTTTAACAGCCGCCATAGGAAATGTCCATAGTCCAAATGTTAAAAATGTATAGATATATTCTTGCGTACTTGACAAAAAAGGAATCTTCGATACAATGAGTAAGAAAATTGCATATAACCTTATCAAGAGTGGTGGAGGGAACGGCCCGATGAAACCCGGCAACCTGATATATCAAGGTGCCAAATCCGGCGTATGACGAAAGATGAGGATTCGGTTGAGGCACATCGAATCTTCGATGTGCTTTTTTGTTTGAGAAAGGAATTATCATGGAAAAAAGATTGTTTACTTCTGAATGTGTGACCAATGGACATCCCGATAAGGTGGCGGACTCCGTTTCCGATGCCATTCTGGATGCCTGCTTAGCGCAGGATTCTGCCTCCCGTGTCGCCTGTGAGACGATGGTAACAACCGATTTCTGCCTGATTTGCGGCGAGATTACCACCAAAGCCGTGGTTGACTATGCTGCTGTTGCCCGGGATGCCATCCGCCGAATCGGCTACATTTACCCCGGTGATGGCTTTGATGCCGACACGGTGGAGATTCAGTGCCGCATTCACACCCAGTCGGCGGATATTGCCATGGGTACCAATGATGAGGTCGGCGGTGCGGGCGATCAGGGCATGATGTTCGGCGGCGCATGTACCGAGACTCCGGAACTGATGCCCCTGCCTATCGCATTGGCACGGGCGCTATCCAATCGCTTGACTCAGTGCATTCACTCCAATGACCTGCTCCGTGCCGATGGCAAGACCCAGGTTTCTGTGGAGTATGACGAAGCGGGGAAAGTGGTCGGCATCGACACGGTGGTTGTGTCCGTGATGCACAGTGTGGATTTTGAAATCAGCGAGCTTCGGCGCTATATCCGCGAGGGCGTGATTGCCCCCGTTCTCGCTTCCTATGGCTTCAATATCGCAGAAGTCGGACATATTCATATCAATCCCACCGGGAATTTTGTTATCGGCGGGCCCAACGGCGATACCGGCCTGACCGGCAGAAAGATTATTGTGGATACTTACGGCGGCTTCTTCTCCCACGGCGGCGGAGCTTTCTCCGGCAAGGATCCCACTAAGGTGGATAGAAGTGCAGCCTATATGGCACGCTATATGGCCAAGAATCTTGTGGCGGCAGGGCTTGCTTCCAAGGTTCAGGTTCAGCTTGCCTATGCCATCGGTGTGGCGGAGCCTGTTTCCGTTCGGGTTGACAGTTTCGGCACCGGCGTTGTTTCCGACGAGGAGATGACCCGCAGACTTCGCAATAATCTGGATTTGACCCCCGCCGGGATTATTCACCGCTTTGATCTGCGTAGACCTATTTATGCCGATACGGCGTCCTTCGGCCACTTCGGCGTGGAGAACCGTCCATGGGAGGCAACCGACCTCTCCGAAGCACTCAAAAATGCATAATAAAAGGAAGACCCGATTTTCGGGTCTTCCTTTTATAATAGGATGGGCTGTATTTGTTTTCCCAATGCCGCCAGCTCTATGGTAGCCGGGATTTTGCTGAAATCGGCAACGATAGAAGTGGGCTTCTTATTCGGGGCATCCTGTCCGAAGGGGACAAAGAAATAGTTTTTTCGAGCAAGGAGCCTGCCGATATTTTCTGCCGCACCGCATAGAGCATCATTCGTGGATATGGCAATTACAATGGGGCGGTTGTTGCGCAAGATGCTTTTTGCCGCCAGTGTGACCGGAGTGTCTGCAATGCTGTGGGAGAGCTTTGCCAACGTGTTCCCTGTGCAGGGAGCAATGACCAGCAAATCCAGCAGCTTTTTCGGCCCGATGGGTTCGGCCTGTTCAATGGTAACAATCGGCTGATTGCCGGTGATTTGCGCGGCGCGCAAAAGGAAATTTTCACTTTGCCCGAATCGCGTATCCGTAGCGGATGATATGTAGGAGAAAATCGGAATAACATTGTGTACCTCCGATACCTCTTTGAGGATGGGAAATACATTTGAATAAGTGCAGAAAGAACCGCAAAAAGCAAATCCTATATTCATATTGTTCACTCCTTCAGAATTTCATCAATCCGATTCGCAATCAGAATGCCACTTGTCTTTGGCGCCATCTTCCCTGGCAAGCCTCGGGCTGATATTACATTTTCACCCGCAATACCGGGCGTGGATGCCAGGTCAATGGCAATGGGGGTGGTTTTAATTTTGTCAATGGTGCACACGGCAGCGGGAACCGTGTTGAATACCAAATCGTATTTGCTGACCTCAATTTCCTGAATGTCCAGGGCTTGATATCCTGCGGATTTTGCAAGAGCGCGTTCTTTTTTATTTCTAAGTGCCAGGGTAGTATCTGCACCCATATGTCGAATATACTCAGATAAATGCTTTCCGATGCGCCCCCAGCCGATAATCAGAACCTTGCTCCCGCAGTATGATAGCTGCCCTTGCTGTAAACCGAGCGCCAATGCGCACTGGGCGGTGATTGCAGCATTCCGACACAGATATTCTTCGTCACTCAAAAGGTCGATACACTTATATTGCCTTAGTATTTTTCGGGGAAGATTCCCTCCGATTATTGTAATATTTTCCGGAAGCATCGGCAGGCTCCGGAAGGATGCTTCATTACACGGAGTATCCGTCAAAAAATGCGTGATTTCCGGCATGGGATGGTCGGCTGTTTCGTAGCCGAGCTGCTCAAGCCTGTGCGCGGCATAGTGCAGCGCATTTGACAATCCGTATGGATACAGCAGAACCCTATTCATACTGCCCCTCCTTTTGATTCATCCTATGTGGTATCGCCGCTTCTGTGCTTGATTTTTTGCAGGATTCGGTTATAATGATTCAAAAAGAGGTGAGAGTCTATGCAAAGGCTTGGTTTTATCCACGATATGATGGATGTAAAAGTGCTCATTTTATTTGTAATGTCCAAGGTCAGCTATCCCGTGTCCAGCCAGCAGATTTATGAACTGTGCTATCAAGATGACTGCCTGAGTTATTTTGATGTGTGCACGGCCATTCCGGAGATGGTTGCCAGCGGCCACCTTCGGCAGATGGATGGTGAACTGTATGAGATTACGGAGAAAGGCATCCATGATGGCAGCCTGACTGCGGACTCCATTGCCTACAGTGTGAAATGCAAGGCGGAAAATGCGGTTTCCCGTTTTAACCGTGCCGTCCGAAGAAACAGCTTCGTCCGCACGGAGATTCTTCCGCGCAAGGACGGCGATTTCTCCGTCATCATGGCGCTGGATGATGAGAAGGGAAATCTGATGACCTTGGAGCTGGTCGCACCTGACCAGCGACAGGCAGTTCGGCTCTCCAAGCTCTTTGAGAAGAAAGCGGAGAATGTCTACAATCTGACCATGGCCGAGCTTTTGGACGAAGAAGAAATGTAATTCCGTGGGCAAGGTGCTTAGCACTTTGCTCCTATTTTGCATAAAATGTCAAATTGACATCGGTGTGTGAGTGCGGTATTATAAGCCCATCGCAAATCACGCGTTCCTGCGTTCAAATTTTATTTAAAAAATTTTAATTAACTTCTTGACATGTTGGAAATGATGTGATAAGATAGCGAAGCTTTCTACAAAAGTCGAAAGCAGTCTGTACCTTGTAAATTGAATAACGATAAGACGAAATGAACACCTTGGACAATTAAAATGGAAATTGTTTAAGCGTAAGCGAAAACGACCAACGAAAATTCTGAAGTATATTGCTAGAAGCAAATATT
>JAZRVX010000070.1:0-1591 GCA_045599455.1 Faecousia sp.
AGCGGGGGTAGAGCACTGAATGAGCTAGGGGGCCACAAAGCTTACCGAACTCTATCAAACTCCGAATACCGCGATGCTGATGCTTGGGAGTCAGACTACGGGAGATAAGTTTCGTGGTCAAAAGGGAAACAGCCCAGACCATCGGCTAAGGTCCCCAAGTTCAAGTTAAGTGGAAAAGGATGTGCAATTGCATAGACAACCAGGATGTTGGCTTAGAAGCAGCCACACATTTAAAGAGTGCGTAATAGCTCACTGGTCGAGTGGTTGTGCGCCGAAAATGTACCGGGGCTAAACTTGACACCGAAGCCATGGAATGAGAAATCATTGGTAGAGGAGCATCGTGCACGGGCAGAAGCCATACCGCGAGGAGTGGTGGACTGTGCAGGAGAGAGAATGCCGGCATGAGTAGCGAGAGCGAAGTGAGAATCTTCGCCGTCGAAAGCCTAAGGTTTCCTGAGGAAGGTTCGTCCCCTCAGGGTAAGTCAGGGCCTAAGCCGAGGACGAAAGTCGTAGGCGATGGACAACAGGTTGATATTCCTGTACCACCTTTGAGCGATTGACTGATGCAGTGACACAGTAGGATAGGCAGAGCGGGTTGATGGTAGAACCCGTCCAAGCGTTGAGGCAGATGTGTAGTGAAGTACGCACATTAATGCTGGGGCGTGATGGGGACAGAAAACAAGTATGGAAGCTGCTGAATTCACACTGGCGAGAAAAGCTGCTAAGGAGCGAGAGGGTGCCTGTACCGCAAACCGACACAGGTAGGCGAGGAGAGAATCCTAAGACGAGCGGGAGAACCCTTGTTAAGGAACTCGGCAAAATGACCCCGTAACTTCGGGAAAAGGGGAGCCTCGAGAGAGGCCGCAGAGAATAGGCCCAAGCGACTGTTTATCAAAAACACAGGTCTGTGCGAAGTTGAGAGACGAAGTATACAGGCTCACGCCTGCCCAGTGCTGGAAGGTCAAGGGGAAGTGTTAGAGCAATCGAAGCATGGAACTTAAGCCCCAGTGAACGGCGGCCGTAACTATAACGGTCCTAAGGTAGCGAAATTCCTTGTCGGGTAAGTTCCGACCCGCACGAATGGCGTAACGATTTGGGCACTGTCTCAACAAGGGACCCGGTGAAATTGTAGTATGCGTGAAGATGCGCATTGCCCGCGATAGGACGGAAAGACCCCGTAGAGCTTTACTGTAGCCTGACATTGAATTTTGGTAACGATTGTACAGAATAGGTGGGAGACTGGGAACCATGGACGCCAGTTCATGGGGAGTCACCTTTGGGATACCACTCTTTTGTTACTGGAGTTCTAACGTTGCGCGGTAATCCCGGTAGCGGACATTGTCAGGTGGGCAGTTTGACTGGGGCGGTCGCCTCCGAAAGAGTAACGGAGGCGCCCAAAGGTTCCCTCAGAATGGTTGGAAATCATTCGCAGAGTGCAAAGGCAGAAGGGGGCCTGACAGCGAGAGAGACATTTCGAGCTGGGACGAAAGTCGGGCTTAGTGATCCGGCGGCATTGAGTGGGTGAGCCGTCGCTCAACGGATAAAAGCTACCTCGGGGATAACAGGCTGATCTCCCCCAAGAGTCCACATC
>JAZRVX010000071.1:0-1750 GCA_045599455.1 Faecousia sp.
ATCGCTGCCATGGAGCAGGCAGAAATGGCTCTCATCGACCGTGAAGCACAGTTCAGCACAGCACAGGAAAGCCAGTATCGACTGCTTGACCGTCTGGCACAGGACTGCCGCTATTACCTCGGATTTGGCAACCGTTCGGAAAAACACCTTTGGGCAGGCAGCGTTCCCGCGCAGATTGCCAAGATGCGTGAATTGTACGATCAGCTTGCAGAAAAGCCGGAGTGGATTACGCCGGAGGATATCGACAATTATGAGCAGCAAATGCTGGAGCAGCCCGAAGTGACAGTTTCCCTTGTCCCGCCCCCTGCACCTGTTAAAAAAGGAAAGGTCACTCCGAATGTTCTGTACCCCGAAATCCATTCGGATTACCGCACGAACTTCAAGATTGACCGTGACGACATCGGCACAGGCACACCGCTTGAAAGGTTCTACCACAACAAGAGCGCCATTCAGCTTCTGAAAAAGCTGGAGAGCGAACACAGACTGGCACAGCCCTACGAGCAGAATGTACTGTCCGAGTATGTCGGCTGGGGCGGTTTGTCGGAATTCTTCAAAGAGGACAATCCGCATTATCCGGAGCTGAAAGAACTGCTCACGGAGGATGAATATGAGTCTGCCCGTGAATCCACGCTGACAGCGTTCTACACGCCTCCGGTCGTTATCAAAGCCGTATATCAGGCGCTTGAAAACATGAACTTCAAAACCGGTAACGTGCTGGAACCTTCCTGCGGTATCGGCAACTTCATGGGACTTGTCCCCGACAGTATGAGCACTGCAAAGTTTTACGGCGTGGAGCTCGACAGTATTTCCGGCAGGATCGCAAGACAGCTTTATCAGAACTCCAGTATCGCCGTGCAGGGCTTTGAGGAAACCAATCTTCCCGACAGCTTCTTCGACGCGGCAGTCGGCAATGTTCCTTTCGGTCAGTTTAAGGTCCCAGATAAGAGATACGACAAGCACAATTTCCTGATCCATGACTATTTCTTTGCCCGTACCTTAGATAAGGTACGACCCGGAGGCGTGGTCGCGTTTATCAGCTCAAAAGGAACGATGGATAAGGAGAACCCTGCTGTCCGTAAGTATATCGCGCAGAGAGCTGACCTTCTCGGAGCAATCCGTTTGCCGAATGATACCTTTAAGGCTGCTGCCGGTACAGAAGTCACTTCGGATATTATCTTCCTCCAGAAGCGTGACAGGCTGATCGACATTGAACCTGAATGGGTACACCTTGCTACCGATGAAAACGGCATCAAGATGAACTCCTATTTCGTGAACAACCCCGAAATGATTCTGGGCGATATGCAGCTAATCAGCGGAGCGCACGGTATGGAGCCTGCCTGCATCGCTTATGACGGTGCAGATCTCGGAGAACTTCTTCAGGATGCGATTCAAAACATCCATGCAGAAATCACCGAATATGAAATCGACGATCTTGAAGCAGAGGACGAAGACCTTTCTATCCCCGCTGATCCGGATGTTCGCAATTTCAGCTTCACAGTTGTGGACGGCAAGATTTACTACCGTGAGAACAGCCGTATGAATCCTGTCGATTTATCGGCTACTGCCGAGAGCCGTATCAAGGGCATGATCGCCATCCGTGATTGTGTCAGAACGCTGATTGAGTATCAGACCGAAGACTATCCCGACGCCGACATTCAGGCGGAACAGGAAAAGCTCAACGGTCTGTATGACGATTTCAGTAAGAAGTACGGCATGATAAACGCAAGAGCGAATAACTCAGCGTTCAGCT
>JAZRVX010000072.1:0-2659 GCA_045599455.1 Faecousia sp.
GAACTTACCCGACAAGGAATTTCGCTACCTTAGGACCGTTATAGTTACGGCCGCCGTTTACTGGGGCTTCAATTCAATGCTTCTCTTGCGATGACATCTCCTCTTAACCTTCCAGCACCGGGCAGGTGTCAGGCTGTATACTTCGATTATTAAACTTAGCACAGCCCTGTGTTTTTGGTAAACAGTTGCCTGGACCATTTCTCTGCGCCCTGATCGCTCAGGGACCCCTTATCCCGAAGTTACGGGGTTAATTTGCCTAGTTCCTTAACCGCGAATCACCCAAGCGCCTTAGTATATTCTACCCGACCACGTGTGTCCGTTTACAGTACGGCTGCCACCGGGATTAAGCTTAGCGGATTTTCTCGGCGGTACGGTTACCTGCGCTATTGCGTCGGGCCGGAGCCCTCTGCATACTGTCAGGTTCGGATCCCGGGGTGGATTTGCCTGCCCCGGTCGACTCCTACACCCTTCAACCTGCTATTCCGTCAGCAGGCGGCAGTGTCACAACCGCGTCCCCACATCGCTCCCGGTGCCAGTAGCGGAATATTAACCGCTTCATCCATCGGCCTCGCCTTACGGCTTATCCTTAGGCACCGACTAACCCCGGGCCGATTAACGTCGCCCGGGAAACCTTGGTCTTATGGCGAGGGGGCATCTCACCCCCTTTATCGTTACTTATACCTACATCTGCTTTTCCGGACGCTCCAGCATGGCTCACGCCACACCTTCGACGCAGACCGGAATGCTCCCCTACCAATTCTACTGAATTCCATGTCTTCGGTAGACAACTTATACCCGATTATTATCCATGCCTGATTCCTCGACTAGTGAGCTGTTACGCACTCTTTAAGTGAATGGCTGCTTCCAAGCCAACATCCTAGCTGTCATAGGAAAGAGACTTCGTTAGACTAACTTAGCTGTCATTTCGGGACCTTAGACGATGGTCAGGATTGTTCTCCTCTCGGGGACGGACGTTAGCACCCGCCCCCTTTCTCCAGGGCTTCAAACTGCGGCATTCAGAGTTTGACAGGACTTGATAGGCGATGAAACCCTCGCATCCTACCAGTCGCTTTACCTCCGCAGAGAAACACCCCAGGCAGCACCTAAATGCTTTTCGGGGAGTACGAGCTATCTCCAAGTTTGATTGGCCTTTCACTCCTACCCACAACTCATCCAGAAGCTTTTCAACGCTTATTGGTTCGGTCCTCCATCCCGTGTTACCGGGACTTCAACCTGGTCATGGGTAGATCACTTGGTTTCGCGTCTGCCGCCACGGACTAATCGCCCTGGTCAGACTCGCTTTCGCTTCGGCTTCGTGCCTGAGGCACTTAACCTCGCCGGTGACGGCAACTCGTAGGTTCATTATGCAAAAGGCACGCCGTCACCGGATCCAGGCCGGCTCCGACCGCTTGTAAGCGCATGGTTTCAGGGACTGTTTCACTCCCTTACTTAGGGTTCTTTTCACCTTTCCCTCACGGTACTTGTTCACTATCGGTCTCTGGTGAGTATTTAGCCTTGGCGGATGGGCCCGCCAGATTCACACGGAATTCCTCGTGCTCCGCGCTACTCAGGATACCCGTAGGCTTCCGCTCGGTTTCGTGTAAGGGGCTGTCACCCTCTACGGCCAGACTTTCCAGACTGTTCCACTACCGAGCTCTCTTGCCACATCCGGGTCCTACAACCCCGCCGAGGCCGGAACCTCGGCGGTTTGGGCTCTTCCCCGTTCGATCGCCACTACTTGGGGAATCACGTTTGTTTTCTCTTCCTGCCGGTACTAAGATGTTTCAGTTCCCAGCGTTCGCCTCCCTACTGGATTCGGGATGACAGGCCGTCAGCCTGCCGGGTTGCCCCATTCAGAAATCTGCGGGTCAAGGGTCGCTTGCACCTAACCGCAGCTTATCGCAGCTTGCCACGTCTTTCCTCGCCTACCAGAGCCTAGGCATCCACCATACGCTCTTTCCTGCTTTCGCCACACTATCCCGCACTGATGCGGGAGTAGCATATACCTTCAGCTTTAATTACTTTTAGCTTTGAGTTTGCTCTAAAGTTCTCTTGATTAAAGATCTTTACTCTTTTCCTGTTCCAACATGTCAATGAACGACTGCCCCTGACCAGCCTAAACGGCTGCGGGCTGAGTGGAGAATAACGGATTCGAACCGTTGACCCCCTGCGTGCAAGGCAGGTGCTCTAGCCAGCTGAGCTAATTCCCCGTGATCCGTCTCCCCCGGCATCCCTGAGGGGTAGTCCCTCGCAGACTTGAACTGCGGACCTCCACATTATCAGTGTGGCGCTCTAACCAACTGAGCTAAGAGACTGTCCCCAGCGCCTCTACAGGAGGACGACTGCACGGATTCTTCGATTCATCAATGCAAGACCTGAATGCAAGCAACTCTGTCTCTCGGCGTCATTGTCAGCTCACTGAGGGAAATTGAATTCCGCGGAAGTGCCCAGGCACTCCAGAAAGGAGGTGTTCCAGCCACACCTTCCGGTACGGCTACCTTGTTACGACTTAGCCCCAATTACCAGTTTTGCCCTAGGTCGCTCCTTGCGGTCACGAACTTCAAGCACCCCCGGCTTTCATGGCTTGACGGGCGGTGTGTACAAGGCCCGGGAACGTATTCACCGCGCCATGGCTGATGCGCGATTACTAGCGAATCCA
>JAZRVX010000073.1:0-6014 GCA_045599455.1 Faecousia sp.
GCTTATGTGCTGTTTGTAATCCAAATGGAGGATGTGAAATATCTGCGTCCCAACGATGCAACCGACCCGGCGTTCGGGGCGGCGCTGCGGGCGGCACAGGCCGCCGGGGTGGAGATTCTTGCCCATGACTGCCATGTGACGCGCGACACTATGGAAATCGGCAAAAGCGTGGAAGTTCGGCTCTGAAAGTAAATAAGTCCCCGCTTCATCCGAGGCGGGGACGATTGTTTATCAGGGCTCGACTGCCACAGGAACGGTGGCAGGGTCAATGGCGAGGTACTTGGCAAGGCCATCCACTGCAAACTTATGGTCAAGGAAGTGGGGCAGGTTGGAGATGGTCAGCACGCCCACAAGCTCGCCGCTCTTTAAGCGCAGGGGGAAGCCGCCGCCGAATTGAATATAGTCCGTCTGAGAAAAGCCGTGGGTCTCGATGGTCTCACCGCACAGCCGCTCGTGTGCCCATGCGCGCAAACTGCTGTGCTCCCAGAGGGTAACGGTATTGAACTTGCGGCGCATCCAGTTCTGGTTATTCAGGCAAGTGCCCTCCATCACGTGGTGGAAAAGGATTGCACCCGTAACCTTGCGGACGGCCACGGACACAGAAATCCCCTGTGCCTTGGCCTCATTCACAAGGAACAGTCCCAAATCCAGACCGTCCTGATTGGAAAAGTGCTCCAGACGGAGCAATTTCTCCTGCTTGTCGATGGTTGCCATCAGGTCTTCATAAACATTTGCCATGGTTTTCATCCTCCTTACACGATGGTCCAGCCGCCGTCAATGACCAGCACATGGCCGCTGGCCATGTCGGCATGGTCACTGGCCAGATAGTGGACGGCGTTTCCGATGTCTTCGATTGTGCCGAGACGGCCTCTGGGAATGCGGGCCAGCACACCGGCGCGGAATACAGGCTCGTCCAGCCGCTCGGCAGTGCCGGGGGTATAGGTGAAGGTGGGGGCGACAGCGCTGACAATGACGCCCTCATTACCCCATTCCAGCGCCATGACCCGGGTCATCTGGTTCATGCCGCCCTTGCTGGCGCAGTAGACGGTCTCACCCTCGTTGGCGACCAGAGAAATCTGGGAGGTGATGTTGATGATTCGTCCATACTTTCTGGGGAGCATGTGCCGGGCAGCGGCCTGTGCGCAGAAGAAAGCACCGCGCAGGTTCAAATCCATCATGGTATTCCAGTCGTCCTCGGTCACATCAATAGCGGGGATGGGATGACCCATACCGGCGCAATTGACCAGAATGTCGATATGGCCGTAGTCACGGACAATGGAGTCAAAAACCGGGGCAATATCGGGCACTTTTCTTACATCCAGCACCCGTGCATCAATGGAAGCGCCCTTGGCTTCAAATTCGGACTTGAGCTTATTAACGGTTGCTTCCCGGCTGCCGATGGCAATGACGGTGACACCCTGCTCGACAAAATAGTCCACAAGACCTCTGCCGATGCCGTTAGTGCCGCCGGTGATGACCATGATTTTACCTTCCAAAGAAAATGTGTTCATGTAAATCCCTCCCGAAATTGTGTTACATTTGTGACGGTTGGTATGTTAGAAAAAGGAGGCTGTCCGGGATGGACAGCCTCCGAAGCTTTAGAGGATATGCAAACCCTGCAAAATAATCAGGATGAACACCAGAACGAGCAGCCCGGAGGCTACGCCGATGATGATATCAAGCTGCTTGACGGTGATATTGAGATGGTCGTACCAGCTTTCCTTGGTTGCCTGCCAGGCAGGCTTGACCGGCTCCGATTCCTTTACAGTCTGCTCGTGCAGCTCGGTTTCCATTACTTCTTAGCGATGTACTTGCGGATATCCAGGGAGACGGCCACAACGATGACGAGACCCTGAACGATGTAGTTGTAGTAGGGGTTGACGCCCAGGAACTGCAGAACAATCTTCAGCAGCTCGAACACCAGAACGCCGACCAGGATGCCGCCCACAGTACCGATACCGCCGGTGGTGGAAACACCGCCGATGGTGCAGCCTGCGATGGCTTCCAGCTCATAGCCGGTGCCCAGACCGGGGTTAGCGCCGCCGGCCTTACCTGCCAGCAGGTAGCCTGCCAGGGAGTACATAATACCGGCAGTCATGTAAATCAGAATCTTGCTCTTGACGGTGTTGACACCGGAGACTTCGGCAGCGTTCTCGTTGCCGCCGATGGCATACATATACTTGCCGTGGGTGGTCTTGTTATACAGGAACCAGAAGAACGCGCCTGCTAACAGTGCGATAATCAGCAGGTAGCTGATGCCGGGGAAGCCGCCCTGCACGCGGAAGAATGCGCCGTTGACGAAGGAGGTGTAGGCCTTCTGGAAGCCGCCGACGGGCTGTGCATCGGTGAAGACCAGTGCAGCGCCGTAGACGATGGTCTGGGTGCCCAGGGTTGCGATGAAGGGAGGCACATTCAGGATGGAAATAATCAGACCGTTGATGGTGCCTAAGGCTGCGCCCAGAGCCAGGACGATGAGCAGGACGACCCACATGTTCATCTCGGGCATAGCGGGGAACAGACGGCCGGAGTAGTCGATTCTCTGAATCAGCACGCCGGTGAGGCAGGCAGCCAGACCGACCTGACGACCTGCGGACAGGTCAGTGCCCTTGGTAATCAGACAGCCGGAGACGCCCAGTGCAATCAGGAAGCGGATAGCGGTGTTGCCGGCCAGGTTGTTGAAGTTATTCCAGGAGAAGAAGTTGTTGACGGTGAAGCCGACGAACAGGCAGGCGATACTCAGCATCACAACGATGGGGTTGCCCTTGGCGTAAGATACAATGCTTGCGCCGATATTCTTTTTGGTTTTCATGTTCTAAATCCTCCTCAAGCGAACTGAGTTGCCAGTTCCATAATGTTTTCCTGGGTTGCCTTGTCGCCGTCGATGAAGCCGGTGACGCGGCCGTCGCACATGACCATAACACGGTCGGACATGCCGATAATCTCCGCCATTTCGGAGGAAATCATGATGATGGACTTGCCCTGTGCGGCCAGGTCTGCGATGATGCAGTAGATTTCATACTTTGCGCCGACGTCGATACCACGGGTGGGCTCGTCCAGAATCAGCACATCGGGGTTGTTGGCCAGCCAGCGGCCAATCAGAACCTTCTGCTGGTTACCACCGGAAAGGCTCTTAATCTGGGTCTTGGAGGACGGCGTCTTGGTATTCATCTTCTGGATGTTGTCCTGCACCAGCTGTTCAATCTTCTTGTCGTTGAGCATGATGCCGTAATCCAGATACTGGTTCAGAGAAGCAATGGAAATATTATCGGCGATGCTCAGAACGCCCATAATGCCGGTAGCACGGCGGTCTTCGGTCAGCATGGCGATGCCCTGGTCAATGGCATCCTTGGGACGGGTGATTTTCAGCTCCTTGCCCTGGTAGTAGACAGCGCCGGAAGCATGGGAGCGAATGCCGAACAGACCTTCCATCAGCTCGGTACGCTGGGCACCGACCAGACCGCCGACGCCCAGGATTTCGCCCTTGCGCAGCTGGAAGTTGACATTGCGGAAGCTCTTGGGGTTGATGGAGGTGAAGTCCTTAACCTCGAAGACCACCTCGCCGGGAACATTGTGGCGCTGGGGGTACAGATTGGTAAGCTCACGGCCGACCATCTTGGAGATGATGAAATCGGTGGTCAGACCCTTGCAGTCCCAGGTGCCGATGTACTGACCGTCACGCATGATGGTGACTTCGTCGGAAATGCGGAGGATTTCGTCCATCTTGTGGGAGATGTAGACGATGGAAACGCCCTCGGCCTTCAGATCTTCCACGATGCGGAAAAGGGCATCGACCTCGTTGGAGGTCAGGGAGGAGGTGGGCTCGTCCAGAATCAGAACCTTGCAGTTGGCGGAGACGGCCTTTGCAATTTCTACGGACTGCATCTGAGACACGCTTAGCTCGCCGACCTTCTGGTGGGAGTCAAAGGACATACGGACCTTCTTCAGCAGCTCGTCGGTATCGGCGTACATCTTGTCGTGGTCAACGACGGGGATGAAACCGAGCAGCTTCTTCATGGGGTAGCGGCCAAGGAAAATGTTCTCGCCGACGGTACGGGCGGGAATGGGCTGCAGCTCCTGGTGCACCATGGCGATGCCCATCTTCAGAGCGGCCATGGGGTCGCTGATGCTGACCTTCTCACCTTCGTAGTAGATTTCTCCTTCGTCCATCTTGTAAATGCCGAACATGCACTTCATCAAGGTGGATTTACCTGCACCATTTTCACCCATCAGTGCGTGCACAGTACCGGGGCGCAGGCAAAGCTGTGCATGGTCAAGTGCTTTAACACCGGGGAACGATTTGCAAATGCCGCGCATCTCCAGGCGGTATTCGTTCATAGAGCAGACCTCCTGTTCTTACATTATCTTGAAGCCGGATTCCCGACCTCAAGCGCAGGCAGAGTGCTCTGCACACGCTTCAAATCGGGGGTCGCCACTTAGTAGGCAGTGGGTGGGCCCGAAGACCCACCCACGCTTAGGGTTATAATGGTAGATTAGACAACCTTGACGTAGTTGACCCAGTAGTAGTTGTTCATGGGCTGGCCGTTCAGAGCGGAAACAGCGACATCAACAGCAGTGTGGGACTGGCCAATGTGGTCGTTCAGGACGGTACCGGTCATGGTGCCGGCCTTAACCATCTCCTGGCACTCGGTCAGAGCATCAACGCCGACCAGCAGGATGTCCTCGCCAACCTTACGGCCGGCAGCTTCGATAGCAGCAGCAGCGCCCAGAGCCATGCCGTCGTTGTTGCAGAGGATGACATCAATCTCGTCACCGAACTGGGACAGAGCGGAGTTAGCAATCTCCTGGCCCTTATCGGTCTGCCACATGCCGGTCTGCTCAACCAGCTTCTCAACAGCGATGCCGGCATCGGTCAGAGCCTTGATGGAGAACTCGGTGCGGTACTTAGCATCGGGGTTCTCGGGGTCGCCCATAATCATGACGTACTTGACAACGCCGTCACCGTTCATATCGCCCTTGGTAGCGGTCTCGGCAACAATCTCGCCCTGGTAGGTGCCGGACTGACGAGCGTCAGCGCCAACATAGCAGACGGAAGCGTTGTTCAGGATGCCGGGGTAGGACTCATCGGTGGGGCCCAGAGGCTCACGGTTAATCAGAACCAGAGGAATGTTAGCTGCGACAACCTTGTCGATGATGTCATCGGCGGAAGAAGTCTGAACCAGGTTGCAGATGATGACATCCATCTGCTGGGTGATGAAGGTGTCGATCTGGTTGGTCTGGGTAGCCATGTCGGTCTTGCCGTCAACGACGGTGACATCGTACTTGACATCAGCGGTCTCGAGAGTCTTGAAGTAATCCAGAATCTCGTTGCGGTACAGGGTCATGAAGTTGTCGTTGAACTCGTAGATGGCGACGCCGACCTTGAAGGTCTTTGCACCGGAAGCAGCGGGAGCCTCGGACTTACCGCCGCATGCAGCCAGGCCGAGAACCATGACCAGGACCAGCAGCATTGCAATGATCTTTTTCATTGTGTTGTTCCTCCTAAATGTAGGTTGTTTGTTTAACGGTCTTTCCGTTAAACTTTGTTTACGGCCCAGTCCGCATGTTGCGTGCAGTCTCGACCTGCCCGTACAATAACACAACAAAATTCATTTGTAAAGAAACTTAATAATTTTCAGCGTTGTGTGTGTTTTAACCTCTCTTTTTTTGTACATAATGACGACAGATAGACAAAGGTAACTAAACAAGGACAAAAAAGAAATGGTTTTCCTGTCAAAATTTGACAGGGGATGAAGGAAACGGTCGGAAATGGATAATTGTCCGCTGTTCGTGGACGGTTATCCGTATAGACTCCTGCAAATCCCGAAAATCTGAGAAAGGAACAGAATATGAGATTTTATGTAAACGAAAACTGTATTGGCTGCGGCCTGTGCACCGCAACCTGCCCGGAGGTTTTCACCATGACAGACAGTGGTACTGCCGAAGCGCAGCGCTCCGATGTGGCACCGGAGCTGGAGAAACTTTGCACCGAGTGCATGGAAAACTGTCCCGCGGAG
>JAZRVX010000074.1:0-13360 GCA_045599455.1 Faecousia sp.
ATGGGGGTATCGCCGCCCCACCAATTGTGCAGGTGATTATCCTTGCAGATGAAGAGCTTATAGACTCCGGCGGCTGTGCTCATCTGCTCAAAGGTTGCGTTGGATTCCGGGTTAAGGGGGTCTTTCAGCATATACAGATGATTCGTGGATTCGTCATATTCAAATACGGAGACAGTTGTCCACGCGGTATTGATAACCGTGCCGGCAATCAGCTCCGGAATGCCGTCCCCATTCAAATCCACAACAGAGAAATCATCATAATGCATCCCGAATCTGGCCAGATTATCATCGTACCCAAAGGATAAATCGTCCAGAGTCTCTATATTTTCAGGAAGAATAGTAGGATAGGTTTCCAGCAGTTCTTTATACATCGCCATTGCTTTCTCGGCAGGGGTAAGGGCAGGTTGGGTTGCCTGTGTCGTTTGGGTAGTCGGCTGAACGGTCTGTGTAGGTTCGGATTTTTCCGGATTTTTACTACAGCCGGCGCAAATGGCCGAGAGCATAACCAAGACCATACAAAGTGTGATAAATTTATAAAATTTGCTTTTCATAAAGATACTCCTTTTCAGCAATTCTTTTCTTCCAGCTCTTTCACGCGTTTTTCGAGCATCTCAACTTTCTCGGAAAGGTGCACAAACCCATAAACAACCACGGACACAATCAGCGCAAGTACCGCAGTTGTCAGGTACACCCGCTTCGTGAACTCAAAAAGCATCCAGCCGCCGAAGAAGACAAACAGAAAGCTCGAAATCAGAATCATCAGAAAAATCTTCAGAAATTTCATTCCGTATCTTCTCCTCTCCGATTGGCCATTCGCAGGAGCTGACTGAACACAAGTGTCAGGCACATGGGGATGCAGGCGTAACCCGCATTCACCGTACCCCTGTGGAGCAGGACATAAGCCGCACCCGCAAAGGTCAGGGCAGCAAACAAAAGGGTCAGGAACAGGTATCGCTTTTTCATAATCTGCCTCCTTCGTTTTATTCTATTATAATACAAGATTATCGGCCGGTAAAGAAGAAACCATGCGATATAGTTTAAAGTTTTATTAAAATAAGCCTTCCCGGATTTGGGAAGGCTCGTTATTTCATCAGAAGCTGGATTTCATAATACGCTTACGGGCGATGTTGATGGGTCCCTCCTGCATATTGTTAATCCACTCAAGGCTCTTGCCGCAGCCATAGGCAGTGCAGGCATCGGGGTCGTCGGCAACGGAGGTATTGATGCCGGTGCGCTCAATCAGCAGCTCCGGGAAGCCCCAAAGCTGGCAGCTGCCGCCGGTGAGGGTAATGCCGTTCTCGGAAATATCGGAGACCAGCTCGGGGGTAGCCTGCTCCAGCACGGCCATCACCTCGTCCACGATGGAGCGCACGGGACGGCGCAGAACCTCGTAGATTTCCGTGGAGGTCAAGGTCAGCATCTTGGGCATGCCGGTCTTATAGTCACGACCCTTGACATTCATGCTGAGCTCTTCCTTGCGGGGGTAGACCTGACCAATCTGAATCTTCACATCCTCGGCAGTGGTCTTGCCGATGACCACACCGTGCTGACGGCGGACATAGCGCATAATGGCCTCGTCAAAGGCATCGCCCGCAATCTTGACGGAGGAGGAAACCGCCACACCGTTCATGGACAGCACGGCGATATCCGTGGTGCCGCCGCCCACATCCACCACCAGATGACCGCTGGGGCCCTTCAAATCCAGTCCCGCACCGAGACCTGCGGCCAGAGGCTCCTCAATCAGGAACACACGGCGGGCACCGGCTTCAATGGCAGCATTGATGACACTGCGCTCCTCCACCTCGGACACACCGCTGGGCACGCTGATGACCACACGGGGCTTGGGAGTGAAGAAATTGGCCTTGGTGGCGGTCTGGAACAGGTGCTCCAGCATGCGCACGGTCATCTCATGGTCGGAGACAATGCCGTCACGCAGAGGATGCATGGCAACCACATTGCCGGGGGTACGGTTGAGCATATTCCGCGCGGCGGCACCCACCTGCAAAATCTTGCCGGTATTGCGGTCGACCGCCACAACGGAGGGCTCACGCACCACAAGTCCCTTCTTATCGGCGTAAATGAGGACATTGGTGGTACCCAAATCCACACCTAAGTCACTGGAAAAAAACTGCATATTAAATCATCCAATCTTTGGTCTTATTCTTTTTCTTCTGGGCTGCCGCAAGGGCGGCAAGGCGCACGCTCCCGGCACCGGCTGCAAGCAGGGTCATGGCGCACTCATCGGCGGTGGAGCCGGTAGTCACCACATCGTCAATGAGCAGAATCCGCTTGCCTGTGTAATTCTCCGGCTCAAATGCACGGTAGACACCCATCACATTGGCGCGGCGGCTTGCATGCTCCATGGACGACTGGGGGCGGTTATAGCGCACCTTGCGAAGACTGCGCACAGCCGGCACACCCAAATGCTCTGCCACGGCGCGGCACAGCAGCTCCGACTGGTCATAGGTTCGGAAGAACCTGCGGATGGGGTGAATCGGCACCCATGTGAGCATATCAAAATCAGTGCCGTAGTCCAGTGCAATCCTGTGCGTCAGCTCCGCGGCAAAACCGGGAAGCAGATGAATCCGCTTGTGGAATTTATAACGCAGGATGCTCTCCCGAACTTTCTCTTCATAGTACCAAACCGCCGTATAACTGTCAAGAAAACGAAGTGTTAATTTTTGTTTTCGGCTTTCTTTTTCTGCAATGGGCGGAAAATAGGGGGCGTCCCGGCGGCATTCCGAGCACAAATCCGCGGTGCCTTCGGGAAGAAGCCGCCCGCAGAGAATACACTTTCGGGGAAAGATGATTTCTGCAAAGGATTTCAAAATGCTCATTGCATACCGCCTTGCAGTCTCAATTTCATGCCGGAATAGCGGCGGTTCTTGGTAGCATTGTTGGTCATAACCGCAACCGTCTCCTCCTTGCCCACAATGATGAGCAAATCCCTTGCGCGGGTGATGGCGGTATAGAGGATGCTGCGGCTGAGAAGATAGGCAGAGCCATTCCAGCAGGTCAGGATGACCGCGCGATACTCGCTGCCCTGACTTTTGTGCACCGTCATGGCATAGGCAAGCTCCAGTTCATTCAGCTGAGTAAAGTCATACTCCACTTCCCTGTCGTCATAGAGAACCGTCATGGTTTCATTATTGGGGTCAATGGCAAGCACCGTGCCGATATCGCCGTTGAAGACCCCCGTCCCCACAGCGGAGGAATCGGTTTTCTTCCACATAATATCATAGTTGTTCTTAATCTGCATGACCCGGTCGCCCTCACGGAAAAGGGTTTCCCCAAAGGTCTTTTCCCTTTTCCCGTCCCTAGCGGGGTTTAGGGCATTTTGCAGCATCTTATTTAAAGCAACTGTGCCCACGGCACCCTTGCGGGTGGGAGAAAGCACCTGAATCTGGTCGGAGGGAATGCCCATGCGCCCGGGTAAGCGCTCAGCGCACAAATCCCGAATGAGGTTTGCAACCTCCTCCTCGGACTTGCGGCGCATGAAGAAGAAGTCATGGGTCACATCCTTTAATTCCGGCATCTGGCCGTGGTTGATGCGGTGGGCATTCATCACAATGAGACTCTGCTGTGCCTGACGGAAAATCTCCGTCAGCTCCACCTTGGGCAGCACCCCGCTGCGCAGCATATCCCGCAGCGGAAAGCCCGGCCCCACGGGGGGCAACTGGTCGGCATCGCCCACCAGAATCATCCGCTTGCCCATAGGCACTGCCCGCAGGAGACTGTGCAGAAGCTCAATATCCACCATGGACATTTCATCCACGATGACCACATCGGCTTTCAGAGGATTATTCTCGTCTCTGGCAAACTCCATATTGCCGGTATCCGGGTTGATTCCCGCCTCCAGCAGTCTGTGGATGGTGCAGGCATCCTCCCCGGTTACCTCGCTCAGCCGCTTGGCCGCCCGTCCCGTGGGCGCGGCAAGCAGGCACTTGAGCTGGAGTCTTCCCAGCAGCTCCAAAATGGCATTGACCACCGTGGTTTTGCCTGTGCCGGGGCCGCCGGTGATAATGAGAAGTCCCGACTGCGCGGCCTGACGGATGGCGCGCTCCTGATTGGCTGAGTAGGCAATGCCGGAGTCCGCAATCACGGACTGCAGTGCCGCGTTCAGCCCCCGGGGCGCGGGTATGGGGGTGTCCGCCATCTGCAAAAGCCGGGCGGTGCAGTAAAGCTCCGCCGCAAGAAGCTGAGGAAGATATACAACGGAGATTCCGGCAAGGGTGTCCTTCACCGCGCGAAGCTCCTCGGAAAGCCGCGTCAGTCCCTCCTGTGCGGCCTCGGCGGATATGGTCAGAAGCTGGCTCGTAGCCGCAATCAGTTTGTCCTCCGGCAGGAAGCTATGCCCGGCGGAAAGATTATAGGTTAATTCAAATATGAGACCGGCCTCCACCCGACGGGGGTCATCGGCATTCACGCCCAGCTCCACCGCAAAGCGGTCAACGGCGCCGAAGGGGGCTTCCAATCCCTCCTCCATGAGAAGATAGGGATTATCATACAGCAGCTCCGTGGTCTCGTCGCCGTAGCGCTTATAGGTCTTCACCGCAAGCTCCGCAGGCAGATGATGCAGGGCAAAGAACTCCATCAGGCGGCGAAGCCCCACCTGCATGCGAAATTCCTCACCGATGGCGCGGGCGCGGGCGGCAGAAATGCCGGAGACCTCGGCCAGCCGCTCCGGCTCCCGCTCCATAATCAGCAGGGTATTCATGCCGAAATGCTCCACAATGCGCATGGCGCTGACAGGGCCGATGCCCTTAATAATGCGTGAGGACAGGAAGCTGACAATCTCGTGGGGGGTCTCGGGCATCAGGCGCTCCAAAAACTCTGCCTCAAACTGCCGCCCATAGGACGAATGGCTGCCCCATTTACCCGTGACCATCAGGCGCTCACCCACCACAGGCAGGGGAATCGTGCCGACAACGGTGACTTTCTCACTGCCCACAGAGAGCCTGAGCACACTGTATCCGTTTTCATAATTCTGATACACCACCGTATCAATGGTGCCCTGAATGATTTCAAGCTCTGCTTCCGTCATCTCTCCACTGTCCTTTTCGTTTTTCATTATTATACGATATTCCGCCGCAAAAGGAAAGCGGATATTCTGACGGAAAGGTGATTTTTTCACGGTCATTCGCACAATATCCCCAATCCAAATAAGAATAGCACAATTTTCAGGATAAAATATAATGAATGTCTAGTAATTTTTTACAAATTCATCTTGCATCTTGGAAAAGAATAGAGTATACTTAAACATATTATAGGAAGTTGTATGGTTTCGGAGGGATTTGCGATGAAGGGATGGGATTTGCTGATTTGGATTCCGCAGTTTGGTATCAGCGTTGCCGCCCCCATCGTTCTGTTCATCCTGCTTGCCAACTGGCTCCACAATAGCTGCGGCTGGGGCAGCTGGGTCATCATCGCGGGTGTCATCTTCGGCCTCATCACCGCTGCCATCGGCTTTCGCGACACCGTGACCGCCATGCTGCAAATCTCCGGTCACAAAAAGAAGGAGCCGGAACCCAAGGTCTTCTTCAACTCCCATCAATAAGGATTATGTCTATGAAACTACAGCAAGCTTCCCGAAAGGAAGTCGCCCGCATGGCAAGAGGCTGCGCCGTGTGCGCCGTGGCCGCCATTGCCGTCTTCCTCCTTCTGGATCAGTTTAAGATTCTGCATTTCAGCTACCGTCATATTGTGGGTGTGCTGGGCGGCACCGTGGTTGCCGTTTTCAACTTTGCGCTGCTGTGCCTGATGGTGCAGGGCGCCGCCGCAACGGAGGACACAAAGCTGCGCAAGGCCAAGGTGCAGGCAAGCTACAATCTTCGTCTGATTGTTCAGGCCGCGTGGGTGATTGCCGCATTCTTCCTGCCCTTTGTCAATGTGATTGCCGCCGCCGTGCCCCTGATTTTCCCCACGGTGGTTATCTCCTTCCTGCAATCCAAAGGAAAGCTTGTTTCCCCCGGTGAGCGAGCCACGGCAGAGGATGCCGAAGATTTGCCGCCCCACCCGGGTCCTTTTGAAGATTAACTGTGCCACATTCTGTAACGAGGTGAAACATATATGGAATTGTCAATTAACGGTGCCAGAATCTTAGGCACCATCGACCTTGGCTTCATTACCCTGAATGTCACCCAGACACTGGTTGTAAGCTGGTTGGTTATGCTTATCATTTCCGTCCTGTGCATCTGGCTGGGTTCCGGTCTGAAGGTTACGGGTATCTCCCGCAAGCAGGCAGTTGCCGAGCTGGCGGTGGACAGCCTCATTAACTTCGTCCACGGCAACATGGGAACGAACTTCGACCGCTACATCCCTCTGGTCGGTACCATCTTTGCAAGCTCCGTGGTTTCCAACCTCATCAGTTTGCTGGGCATCTGGAGTCCCACGGCTGACCTGATGACCGAAATCGGCTGGGCACTGGTGGTGTTCGTGCTCATCACCTACCACAAGATTAAATCCGCCGGTATCGGCGGCTACCTCAAGAGCTACCTGGATCCCATCTTCGTCATGGCACCCATCAATGTGATGAGTGAGCTCTTCACCCCCATCTCCATGGCCTGCCGTCACTTCGGCAACATCTTCTCCGGCACTGTCATCAGCGCCCTGATTTACAGCGCACTGACCGCCGCCAGCTATGCACTCCTGCACGCTCTGGGCAGCTTCCTGTTCGTGGGAATCGTGTTCATTGTGGGCGGCGCTGCACTGGCTCTGCTTGGTGCGAAGAAGGGCAAGGCCGCGCAGAAGGTCATCGGTCTGATTCTTCTCATTCTGGGCGCCCTGGGCGTCATCGGCCGAGTGCTCCCCGCCGTGGGTGCATTCCCCTGGCTGACCGTGGGTATCCCCGCCATCACCAGCTTCTACTTTGACTGGTTCGGCGGCTGCATCCAGGCTTTCATCTTCTGCACCCTGACCACCATCTTCATCAAGCAGGCTGCCGGAGAATAATCCCTTGCCCCATCCGTCAAAAAGGCTGACACCGGGCTTCCCGGCAAAACAGCCATTTGAATAAATCCGTAACACATAAAACAGGAGGAACATTATATGCATGATTTTCAGATTCTGGCAAAAGGTATTGCTCTGTGCGGCTGCGCCATCGGTGCAGGTCTTGCTCTGATTGCCGGTGTTGGCCCCGGTATCGGCGAAGGTAACGCTGTTGCCCGTGCCTGTGAGGCTATCGGCCGTCAACCCGAGTGCAAGGGCGATGTCACTTCTACCCTGATTCTCGGTGTCGCTCTGTCCGAGACCACCGGTATCTATGGCTTCGTTACTGGTCTTCTGCTGATTTTTGTCGCACCCGGTCAGTTCATGAACCTGCTGAATCAGTAATCCTTTCCGTTTGTTTTGAGTTAAAATAAACCGGAGGGAGGCAACACTGTGCAAGCTATTTATCAGTCCCTTGTGGCCGTGGAGCCTCTGACTCTGATTGCCACCATCTGTAACCTGTTTGTCCAGATGTTTATCGTCAAGAAATTCTTCCTGGACAAAATTATGGCTGTTCTGGATGCACGCCGCAAGGCCGCCGATCAGCAGATTACCGATGCGCAGGCTGCAAAGGCAGAAGCCCAGTCCATCAAGGAAACCTACGAAGAAAATATGCGCAAAGCATCCGCTCAGGCTACCCAGATTCTGGAAAGTGCCCAGAAGGCCGCCAATGAGCGTGGTGAGCAGATTATCAGCGAAGCTCAGGCTACCGCCGCCCAGATTAAGAGCAAAGCATCGGCAGATATCGCTCAGGAGAAGAAAAAGGCGATTAACGATGCCAAGAACGAAATTTCCGGGCTTGCCATGGAGATTGCGGGCAAGGTTGTCGGCAGAGAGCTCAATGCCGCAGACCAGTCCGAGCTGATTGACCGCTTTATCAATGAATTGGGTGATAATGTATGACCCAGATTGGAAATGTTTACGGCGAAGCGCTGTATGACTTAGCCCGAAGCGAAAGCACCGAGGAAGAAATTCACGGTCAGCTTCAGGTGCTCCGGGAGGCTTTCAGTCAGGAGGGCGATTTCATCCGCCTGCTGTGCTCCCCCAATCTGACCAAGGAGGAACGAGTTCGGATTCTGGACGATTCCTTCCGCGGCAAGGTACATCCCTATGTGCTGAATTTCCTGAAAATTCTCACCGAGAAGGGATATATGCGCAGCTTTACCGACTGTGTCAGCGCATTCACTCAGCACTATAACGATGACCACAACATTCTGCCGGTGACCGCTGTGACCGCCATTGCCATGGTGCAGTCCCAGCTGGATGCACTCACCGATAAGCTGTCCGGTTTGACCGGCAAAACCGTCATCCTGAAAAACAAGGTGGACACCTCCGTCATGGGCGGTGTACGGCTTGACTATGACGGTAGGCGGCTGGATGATACCGTGAGCCACAGGCTTGACGATATCCGCAGTCTCCTGAAAAATACCGCAGTTTGATGAGAAAGCAGGGACTTTATGGAACTAAGACCCGAAGAAATAACAAAAATCATCCGTAGTCAGATTAAGAACTACGAAGCCAAGATGGAAGTTTCCGAGACCGGTGTTGTCATCCTCGTAGGCGACGGCATCGCCAAGGCTTCCGGACTGGAAAAGTGCATGGCCGGTGAGCTGGTGGAATTCCCCGACGGCTCCTACGGCATGGCACAGAATCTGGAAGAAGACACGGTTTCCATCGTTATCCTCGGCTCCGACCAGGGCATCAAGGAAGGCGACACCGTGAAGCGCACCGGCAAGGTTGTGTCCGTGCCCGTGGGTGACGGTCTGATTGGCCGTGTCGTGAATGCCTTGGGTCAGCCCATCGACGGCAAGGGCGACATCGCCGCCTCCGACTACAAGGCAATCGAGTCCCCTGCCCCCGGCATCATCGAGCGTCAGCATGTCAACCGCCCCCTGCAGACCGGCATCAAGGCTATCGACTCCATGATTCCCATTGGCAGAGGCCAGCGTGAGCTGATTATCGGTGACCGCCAGACCGGCAAGACCACCATTGCAACCGACACCATTCTGAACCAGAAGGGCAAGAATGTTATCTGCATCTATGTCGCCATCGGTCAGAAGCGCTCCACCGTTGCACAGCTGGTTGAGAACCTGACTCTGGGCGGCGCTATGGACTACACCATCGTGGTGTCCGCTACCGCTTCCGAGCTGGCTCCCATGCAGTACATCGCCCCCTACTCCGGCTGTACCATGGGCGAGTACTTCATGCATCAGGGCAAGGATGTGCTGGTCATCTATGACGATTTGAGTAAGCACGCAGTTGCCTACCGTGCAATTTCTCTGCTGATTCGCCGTCCCCCCGGACGCGAAGCTTACCCCGGCGATGTCTTCTATCTGCACTCCCGTCTTCTGGAGCGTGCTGCACAGCTGAGCCCCGAGCTGGGCGGCGGCAGTCTGACTGCCCTTCCCATCATCGAAACTCAGGCCGGTGATGTCTCTGCCTATATCCCCACCAATGTTATCTCCATCACCGACGGCCAGATTTTCCTGGAAACCGAGCTGTTCAACTCCGGCGTTATGCCCGCAGTCAACCCCGGTATCTCCGTGTCCCGTGTCGGCGGCGATGCCCAGATTAAGGCCATGAAGAAGGTCGCAGGCAGCCTGAAGCTTCTGTACTCTCAGTACCGCGAGCTGCAGAGCTTTGCACAGTTCGGCTCCGACCTGGATGCCGACACCAAGTCTCGTCTTGCTCTGGGTGAAAGAATCGTGGCGGTGCTCAAGCAGCAGAACAACTCCCCCAAGGAAGTTGCCCAGCAGGTTTGCATCATCTACGCTGTCACCAAGGGATATCTGGCAGATGTCGCTCTGGAGAAGGTTCCCGAGTTTGAAGCCAGACTGGAAAGCCACATGGATGCCCGCTTCCCCGGCGTTCTGGAGGCCATTCGCACCTCCGGCAAGCTGGAGCCTGACACGGAAGAGCAGCTGAAAGCTGCCATTGCTGAGCTGGTCGCACAGTTCAAACCCGTGTAAGGAGGGATAGCCCATGGCAGGCGTTTCCACCAAGGAAATCAAAAACCGAATCCGCTCCATGGAGTCCACCAAGCAAATCACCAAAGCAATGGAGATGGTGGCCGCCTCCAAGCTCCGCAAGGCGCAGGCGCAGGTTTCTGATTCCCGCCCCTATTTTGAAATTCTGCAAGCTACCATTGCAGATATCGTAGCCACAAACCGTGACCTCTCCTCCCCTTACCTCAAGCCCGCTGTAAGCCCGAAGGCGCTCTACATCGTCATTGCCGGTGACCGCGGTCTGGCAGGCGGCTACAACAGCAATGTGCTGAAAGCCGTGTGTGCCGATATGGCAGGCAAAGAGGCAGTGGTGCTGCCCATCGGCAAGAAGGCAGTGGACTACTTCAGAAGTCACAAGGTTCCCATTTTCACCGAGAGCTATGCCGAAGCTGCCGAGGTTTCCATCGGCGACTGCTTCTCCATCTCCAAGGCTTTGAGCAAAGCATTTCTGGAGGGTCAGTTCGGTGAAGTCCATGTGGCATACACCAATTTCGTATCACTGCTGAGTCAGGTTGCCGAGACCAAGCAGCTCCTGCCCCTGAGCAAGGAGCTGACCGAGGACGCAAAGCCCTCGGGAAACGGCATCATCTATGACCCCAACAGCGAAGAAGTGTTTGCAAGCATCGTGCCCGAGTTCCTGGGCGGTGTCCTCTACGGCGCTCTGTGCGAGAGCCGTGCCTCCGAGCAGGCTGCCCGCCGCTCCGCAATGGACTCCGCAACAAGCAATGCCGAGGACATGATTGCAGACCTCTCTCTTAAATTCAACCGGGCCCGTCAGGCTGCCATCACTCAGGAAATCACTGAGATTGTGGCCGGTTCGTAAGCCCATTCCAGCCCCCATACTGACATAAGGAGTTGAATCCAATGGCCAAAACGAAAGGAACTGTGATCCAGGTTATGGGTCCTGTTCTGGATATTCGATTCGGCGACGGCGAGCTGCCTGCTCTGCTGAGCGCCATCGAGATTCCCAATGGCGACCTGACCATCACCGCCGAGGTTGCTCAGCACATCGGTGACAATGTGGTGCGCTGCATCGCCATGTCCTCCACTGACGGCCTGCAGCGTGGTGCCGAGGCAACCGATACCGGCAGCCCCATCACCGTGCCCGTGGGTGACGAGTGTCTGGGCAGAGTCTTTAATCTGCTGGGTCAGCCCATCGACAACAAGGAAGCTCCCGCAGCCTCCGAGCGTTGGCCCATCCATCGCCCCGCTCCCTCCTATGAGGAGCAGCAGCCCGCTACCGAGATTCTGGAGACCGGCATCAAGGTTATCGACCTGATTTGCCCCTACGCAAAGGGCGGTAAAATCGGTCTGTTCGGCGGCGCAGGTGTCGGCAAGACCGTTCTGATTCAGGAGCTGATTTACAACATCGCCACTGCGCATAACGGCTACTCCGTCTTCACCGGTGTCGGCGAGCGTACCCGCGAGGGCAATGACCTCTACAATGAAATGACCGAGTCCGGCGTTATCAGCAAGACCGCCATGGTCTTCGGTCAGATGAACGAGCCCCCCGGAGCTCGTATGCGTGTGGCTCTGAGCGGCCTGACCATGGCTGAGTACTTCCGCGATATGAAGCATCAGGATGTGCTGCTGTTCATCGATAACATCTTCCGTTTCACACAGGCAGGCTCCGAGGTTTCCGCACTGCTGGGTCGTATGCCCTCCGCCGTCGGCTACCAGCCCACGCTGGCCACCGAAATGGGCGCACTGCAGGAGCGTATCACCTCCACTAAGGACGGTTCTATCACCTCCGTGCAGGCCGTCTATGTGCCCGCTGATGACCTGACCGACCCCGCTCCCGCTACCACTTTCGCCCATCTGGATGCTACCACCGTTCTTGACCGTGGTATCGCCTCTCTGGGCATCTACCCCGCTGTGGATCCTCTGGACTCCACCTCCCGTATCCTCTCCCCTGAAATTCTGGGCAGAGAGCACTACGAGACAGCCCGCGCCGTGCAGAGCATCCTCCAGCGCTACAAGGAGCTGCAGGATATCATCGCCATCATGGGTATGGACGAGCTGAGCGAGGAAGACAAGCTCACCGTCAACCGCGCCCGTAAGGTGCAGAGATTCCTGTCCCAGCCCTTCCATGTGGCTGAGCAGTTCACCGGTTACAAGGGCGCTTATGTGCCTCTGAAGGAGACCATCCGCAGCTTCAAGGAAATCATCGAGGGCAAGCACGATGATATCCCCGAATCCTACTTCCTGTTCGCCGGTTCCATCGACGAGGTCGTGGCCAAATTCCGGGGCGGTGAGAAGAAATGACCTTCCACCTGAAAATCGTCACTCCCGACGGTCTTATCTATGATGGTCAGGCCGAGCAGCTGATTGTCCGCACAATCACCGGAGATGTGGCCATCTTAGCCCGCCATATCAACTATGCCGCTCCCCTGGGCATGGGCAGAGCCGTGGTTGTCGCCGACGACAAGCGCCGTATCGCCGCATGTATCGGCGGTATGCTCAGCGTGGTGGACGGCGAGGTCACTCTGGTTCCCACCACATTTGAGTGGGCGGACAAGATTGATGTGGAGCGTGCCCTGCGTGCCCACGAAAAAGCGCAGAGTGTGCTGAACAAAGCCGATGCCTCCGAGACAGACCTGAAGCTGGCCGAAGCCAAGCTTCGCCGCTCCCTGGTTCGCCAGAATGTAGCAAGTTTTAAGTAATGAAAATCGCCGAAACGAGAAATTCGTTTCGGCGATTTTATTTGTTTATTAGAGTTGGTGGATGAATAAAAAATTAAAGGGATTATTTAACGCAATAACGAGCCAAATAATAGCTCCCTCTGAGAGGGAGCTGGATTCGCAGCCGTCAGACTGCGAAGACTGAGGGAGATTTGCGAACTGTGGAGTTTTTAACGGCAGTATGGCTAAAAGACCAAAATGTCGCCGAGCTCCCTCAGTCACTCACTGAGTTCGTGACAGCTCCCTCCCGGAGGGAGCTATATTAGGCTGTGCCTTACTCAGTAAAAGCATCCATTATTCAGCCTGCTGTTAAATCGTGATTGCTGTCTCCACGCGCATGGGCTGACCATCGGCCAGATAGGTCACAACCAGCGTTGCATTGGTGCCGCGCATATTGCCCACGAAAATGGTCTGCTCCTCGTGGAGATTCCCGGTGAAGGTGCAAGCTGCCACATTGCCGAAGCTATCGCGAATTTCGGCTGTGAAGTCCGAGAACAGGCCGCCGTCATCCTCAAAATTCATCTTGAAGTGGTAGCAGCCATCCACGGAGCAGCGGCATTCGCCCTCCAGCCCGCTGAACTCGGAAACCATCTTGTCTATCTTCACAAGGTAGCTGTCAAATGCGCGCTCCACATCCAGTCCCACCTCACCTTTCAGGGTCAGGCGGTAAGGGATGGACACGGCGCC
>JAZRVX010000075.1:0-1008 GCA_045599455.1 Faecousia sp.
TTTCCTATTTATCTATCGCTGACCGGAAAGAAACCGCTGGTGACAAACTCTTGCTTATTGGCCATTCGGCCAGCTTGCACTACACTTCAACAATAATTTCTACACAACACAAAGCATCGGCGGCTCAAGGGGCTGATGGGGGTCGGCCCCTTTTTGAAAGACAATCATTAAAACAATAAGAAAATGAAAACAGTAAAACTCGTTATCCTCTCTTTTATCTTGCTCGCTTTGGCGCAGACTGCATCTGCCCAGCAATGGGCAGTTGCGGTCAATGCCGCCGATATGGTTTCCCTCGGCACCATCAGTGCGGAGGGGTCCGTGTCGGTCGGACAGCACGCTACCATCAACGCAGTGGCAAAGGTCAATCCCTGGACTTTCAACAAGAACCGTCCGGAACAGTTCCAGAACCGTCAGCAGACATATTCCATCGGAGCACGCTGGTGGCCGTGGAATGTGTACAGTGGATGGTGGATGGCCGGACGCGCACAGTATCAGGAATACAACCGTGGAGGCTCACAGGTATTGAATGCTATGACAAGTTGGGGCTCCCGGGTTGAGCCAGGGATGACGGAGGAAGGCGATGCGTACGGATTGAGCCTTGGCGCAGGTTATTCCTTGATGCTCGGCAAGCACGTTAATCTTGATTTCGGCCTTGAGGTATGGGGCGGAAGGACAATCTATGCCGTCTATGCCTGCCCGACCTGCGGCAAAGTATCTGAGAGCGGCAAGAAATGGTTCTTCCTGCCAAACGACCTTGTCCTCTCTTTCCAGTGGGTATTCTAAAACTCGACAAATATGAAACGAATAGCACAATACATAATATTGGGTGCAGTCGCAGCGCTTTCCGCTGCCTGCAATCCGGAAAAGATAGAAGTAGTGGATAAAAGCATCCCCACAGGGATCAGCATCTCGTTCTCCGACAATGCGGAATCTTGGGAGATAAACAACACACGCACCGTTAGCCTGACCGTCATTCCGGACAAGGCCATACCTTTCACTATGGGACTG
>JAZRVX010000076.1:0-11108 GCA_045599455.1 Faecousia sp.
AGTTGGTATTGATTGTGATGAGGGTCCACCTGTTCCCATCCCGAACACAGAAGTTAAGCTCATCTACGCCGACAATACTTGCAGGGTGACTTGCCGGGAAGATAGGTAATGCCAACATCACGCTCCGTCGAAAGGCGGAGCTTTTTTGCCTGCAAACAGTCCACCGGACTGTTTACGACGGCAACGACAATCCTTGCACTTACCGGGAAGATAGGTAATGCCAACATCACGCTCCGTCGAAAGGCGGAGCGTTTTTTTTGCCTGTAAACAGTCCACCGGACTGTTTACGACGGCAACGACAATACATTGCACTTACCGGAAGAGGTAATGCTAACATCACGCTCCGCCGAAAGACGGAGCGTTTTTTGCCTGTAAAAAGTCCGATGGACTCTTCGACGGCACCGACAATCCTTTTGGTTGATATGAGGACTAGCTTTATATAATGGTCTCAGTATTCGCTGTTAGTTTTTTTAGTTTTTATTGTAATATGCAGTATATGGTAATAATTTGGTAATCCCGTATTCTATTTCCTGTGATATACTTTTGGTATTCTTGAATTATTTGGAAGGCGTGCGATATGGAAAATCATATTTTGATTGTTGAAGATGACTCTGCAATTTCACAATCTCTGAAATTGAATTTGGAATGCTCCGGCTATCGGGTAACAGTTTTCGATAATGGTCTTGTTCTTTTGAATTCCTTGGCAAGGGTACATAATTTTGATTTGGCACTTCTGGATATGATGCTCCCCGGTGTGGATGGGTTTTCACTCCTTCCAAAGTTGACTGAACAGGGCATACCTGTGATTTGCTTGACGGCCATGGGGGATGCTCAGCATGAAGTGCAGGGATTGCGCGGTGGCGCGGAGGATTATATTTCCAAACCCTTCGATATGCTTGCACTGCTGACTCGAATGGAAAAAGTATTGAGACGGTGTGGAAAATGGAATCAGATTTATCACTTCCGCGATTTAACCTTGGACAATGCAAACCGCACTTTAATGCAAAATGGTAACGAGATTATTTTGCCGCCTCTGGAATTTGATGTATTGGCTGTTCTGATGAAGAATAAAAACAGAACGGTTTCCAGAGATTTTATCCTAAATGAAATCTGGGGGGAAACCTATTTCGGCGATATTCGCACTGTGGATGTTCGTGTTGCGAATCTGCGAAAGAAGCTGCATTTATTCGATGAAATCCGAACGATTTCAAAGGCCGGCTATCGGCTGGAGGAACGATGAAACTGAGAACGAAATTGACAGTCATTTGTGCTGCACTTCTGATTTTAACAATCACAGTCCTGTCCGGGGCGATGCTCTGGCAGGTACGGGAACAGGCCTACCAAAGCTTGACTGAACGAACGGTGGAGCAGCTCCGCGAACTGAACTATGCATTTGGGGAAGATCGTTCAAAAGCGCAGGCAGCCACATCAGAGGATGCTAAAAAGGTTATGCTTCGCTATTATTTTGAGAGCCACAATATTTCCGGAAGTGTTCTCATTAGAAATGGCGAACTGCTTTCTGCACCTTCTTCCTTTAATCCATCGCAGTATCTCGATGTGAAGGATGGGGAGGGGGTTCGGGTGTTAAAACGCGTCATAGCAGGCAGACAATACCTCATTATAGGTCAGGCTGTGAATATAGAACCGAATCACTACCGACTTTATATCGTGACGAATTCGGACTATATTGAGGAGAATATGAGGGAGCTGATTTCTCAGTTTGCGGTATTTTCTGCCTTGGTGTGTATCGTTGGGCTGCTCTTTCTGTGGTGGATAATTCGCAGAGCATTGACCCCTCTTTCTGCCATGCAGAGTACTACGAACCGAATTGCATCCGGTAAATATGAGGAACGAGTAAGCGTATCTACCAAGGACGAAATCGGATTGATGGCGGAGAATTTTAATCAGATGGCACAATCTGTTGAAATGCATATTCAATCCCTGCAATCTCAGAATGAACGCCAGCAGCTATTCATTGGAGCAGTTACCCATGAACTGAAAACCCCGCTGACCTCCCTGCTTTTGAATGTGAATACCCTGCGGACGGTGTATCTCCCGGAAGAAAAACGCGAAGAACTGCTGGAAGCCATGGATGGTCAGCTTCACTTCATGGAACAGATGGTGCATAAGCTTCTGAAACTTCTTTCGGTGAAGAAGACTACACACATTTCTCAAATCCAAGCATCGGAGCTTGTGAATCGAGTCGATTACCTTGCCCGGCCGATTATGCGCCAATACGGGGTAGAATTGGAAATACATACGCAGAATGTCATGCTTCCTGTTGACCCTGACTTGATGTGCTCTGCCATCATCAATCTGATTGAAAACAGTGCCAATGCTTCCAAGCCGGGGCGGTGCATTACATTGAGTATTCAAAAGAACATAATTACCGTTTCCGACAGTGGCTGCGGAATTGCCGCACAGGACATAGACAAAATCACGGATGCATTTTATATGGGCGATCCCTCCCGCAGTAAAATAAACGGAGGCTATGGTCTGGGACTGGCTCTTGTGAAGGAGATTGTCTCTGTCCATGGTGCCCGGCTCAATATCGAGAGCAGTCCGGGTCAGGGGACGGACATTTCCATTGTGTTCCCTGAAAGCGGTAATCAAACGGTAATGCCATGGTAAACACTTTCATGCAGAGCAATGATATCCTGATTCCATCAAACATCCCGAAAGGGAAAGAAAGGATGGTTTTCTTGAAAACAAAACGAATACTCGCGGGTTTACTCGCACTGCTGATGCTCACAGGCTGTGCAAATAAACAACCTAAAGATGCAGATGCATCCCTCAATCAGACCATGCTCCTTGAGATGGCTTCTGCAGAACAGACGGACTTCGCACTTGCGAAACGCTTCACAGGTGACTGGACAGCGCAGGAAGGCAAAGTTACCATTCATGCCGATGCGGAAATCACCACGGATTTAGGTACTGTGCTGCCCACTGCTACAGTCACCCCCAGAGAGTTCAATCAGGAGGATGTGGATAATCTTCTGCGGGTGTTTTTGAGGGGTGAACCACTCTATGCCTTTGTGCAGACCAAGCAGGAGCTGAAAGATTGGATTGACTGGATTAACTCCCCGGAGTATGAGCCCGACCCGGATGCTCCCGGAACGAAAGAGGAGCGCAGGAAACAGCACAATGCCGAATATGCCGAACGGGTAAAAACTGCCCCGGATGAAAAGCCAATCATTCACGGCTTTGCTGATTCCGATAATCCGAACATGATTGGCGGTTTCGGAACAGTGGACGGTGTTGAATACAATATCAATATTTGCAACGGGTTTGATGGTGCATTTCGAACTGCTTGGGTGGAACGAGTGGATAACAAATATCGAAAATATGATATTCCGCTTCCGGATGTGTCGAAGGAAGAGGCAGTTGCAAAGGGCAATGCACTGATTCAGGAACTGGGCTTTGACACCATGGTTCTGGACGATGTACAGCTGTCTGAACCCGGTTTATGGCATCTTTATTACACTCCCACAGTAAATGGCATTCCGATTCCCGCTATTCGTGTGGAAAGCTATGATGCGGAAGGGAACCGAACATTCTACTGCTACAGAGATTATACAGCCTCTGAAGAGACGAACCCGGACAAAGTGTCGTGGTATCAGGAGAGTATTCGACTTTCCATCGGCAAAGACGGCGTTTTGTCTTTCCGGTGGGATTCTCCCAGCGGAGAAACTGTAATCAAAACGGAAAATTCCGCTCTGCTTCCTTTTGAGAAAATCGCTTCTATTGCCGATACTATGCTGCCGGTTGTGATTATCGGCCCGTCTGAGGCGCGCAGCATTACAGAAATTGACCGTATCAATGGCTTTGATACTCATTTTGATGTGAACATCACCAAGGTTTCTTTGTCCCTCATGCGTGTCCGGGACAAAGGTTCCTTGCAGGGTACTATTGTCCCTGTCTGGGATTTCTGGGGAACCACGGACTGGAGCCCTGACAATGCCGAAAGCTGGGAAGACACCGGAAATTATTACTACGATTGCCTGATGACCCTCAATGCCATCGACGGCACTGTGGTAAGCAGATTGTTTGGATATTGATTTTCGTTTACTGATGTCTGTATGAAATAAAAATATGGTGCAGGATATTGTTTGATATCCTGCACCAATTCTTTTTGCTTATTAGAGCTTTCGGTCAACGAAAAGCTTGGCAATTATATTGCTTGTCAGACCGTTGCGGCCTCTTTTTTGACCTCAGTGACCTTCACACCATCGAGCACCTTTGTATCAATATCGCCTGCTACAGTGGCGCTCAGGTCGGCATAGTATTCATTCATTTCATCTTCGTCATCGAAGTTTGCGACAAACATACGGTTAGCCATTGCGCCGGACAGTGCATCGGGGATACGGTCTGCCATAACCATGTACTTGCCGTATTTCTCCATGACTTCCTCATCACTCATCTTGTACTCGCGCTCATCTCGGCGGCCATAGAATGCGCAGTAGTGGTGAGCACCCACGGGGATGGTGTTAATGTCGAAGCATACCATGTCAGCCCAGATTTTATAAACGTCGGTCTCCTGACTGAAGTTATACATATCGGGGGTGTAGCCACCGGCGGGACGCATGTTGACTTCCAGACCCAGCACATCACCCTTCTTGCCCAGACCCTCCTGATCTTCGGTCAGAACGAAGAATTCCAGATGGATGAAGCGGCTCTTTACACCGAAAGCCTTTACGGTGCGAAGACCGGCATCCCGAATTTTCTCGGGCAGCTCCTTGACCAGATAGTAAACGGAGTCGCCGGCTTCGTTGACAATATCCATCAGGGACAAGGGAGTGACATTGCCGCTTTCAAACAGCATCTCGCCCTTGGAGTCCACAATTCCGTCGAAGGTCTGCACATAGCCCTTGACGAATTCCTCCATGATGTAGACATTGTCGTCCTTCTCCTGCATGAAGAGCATGACATCCTTATCACACTCCAGCTTGTAGGTGTTGCTTGCGCCCACACCGTTATCGGGCTTGACAACGACCGGATAGCCAACCTTCTTGGTAAATGCGAGGCAGTCCTCCAGACCCTCTACGATGTGCCAGCGGGCAGTGGGCAGACCGGCCTTTTCATAGTACTCCTTCATAGCGGACTTAAACTTAATCTTGCGCATATCGGGGCTCTTGGGGCCGGTGGTGATATTAAACTCGGTACGCAGCTTGGCATCGCGCATCAGCCAGTATTCATTATTGGATTCCAGCCAATCGATTTTGCCATATTTGAAGGTAAAGAAAGCGACTGCACGGAAGACCTCTTCGTAGTTTTCAAGGCTGTCAACCTTGTAGTATTCGTCCAGAGAGTCACGAAGCTCCTGCATCAGGTTTTCATAGGGGCAGTCGCCGATGCCGAGCACGCGCATACCGTTGTTGCGCAGCTCCGCGCAGAACTTCCAGTAGGTCAGAGGAAAGTTGGGGGAGATAAATACGAAGTTTTTCATGTTTGCAGTCGCTCTCTTTCTGTTATCTATGTACGGTTTTTGCCGTATGGATTATGAGATTATTCCTTCCACAGAAGCCACGGCAGGTAGGTGGGAACCATCTTGTGCCACCAAGGCCAGTCGTGATTGACATCATATCCCCAGTACTCAAAGCGGGTGTGGATGCCCTTCCGGCAGCACACGGTGTCCAGCTTGCGGGTGGATTCCAGCAGCACATCTTCCCATGCACCCTGACCGACCACAATCAGACTGCGCTGAGAGTTGTACAGGTTCATGTAGGGATGGTTTTCGGGCATATTGTTCAGGAAGAACACCGGGCAGTTGTTGTAGACCAAATCGTCGCAGTAGTCGCCGAAGAACTCCTTGTTGTCATAGAGGCCGGAGATTGCGAAGCAGCTGTCGAAGATATCCGGGCGGCGGTAGTAGAGATTTGCTGCGTGCATGGCACCCATGGAGCAGCCGAAGGTCATAATGCCCATATCGTGGCCGTTCCGCTCGCCGGACAGATGCTTGATGTAGGGAACCAGCTCATCCACAATGTAGTGGTACCACTTTTCGTGATTTACAATGCGCCAGCGGTTGTCTGCGCCCATGGCGGCCCATGCCTCATTGTCAATGGAATCTGCGCAGAAGACAGTCACTTCGCCGGATTCAATCCACGGAGACCAGGTCTCGGGCATATTGTTGCCCTCGAAATCAAAGAATCGTCCACCCTGACAGGGGATGAAAAGGACGGGCTTACCTGCGTGACCGTATACCTTGAACTCCATGTCCCGGTTGAGGTTGGAGCTGTAGTGCTTAAAATAACGAACTTCCATTGTATTCTCCTTAATTCTGAATTATAAACCCAAGCAATCCATAAAAATGGGGATTTGCTTTTCCCAGCTGGCTTCACTGTGGTTGCCGTCGGGGACAATGCGCATGGCAAGATTCACACGCTTGGTCATCAGCAGATGGCTTGTGGAAATGATGGCCTCTGCATTGGCTGCATGATTAAACATCTCCAGAGCGCCGTAGTCCATGTAAATGGTGGTGTCTCTGCGTATGTGGGCTCTGGCGACCATTTCCAGAACTTTTCCGGGGGCGACCCAGAGACTGGGGCTCAGGCAGGCGCCACGCTGGAAAATGTGGTTGTATGTACATGCTCCATACAGGGCCATAAGACCGCCCATGGAAGAGCCTGCAATGATGGTGTTCTTGCGGTCGGGCAGTGTGCGGTAGTCTCGGTCAATCTGCGGCTTCAGGGTGTTTACCAGCCAGTGCATGTACTGGCTGCCCTTGCCCTTGATTTTGCCGATGGTGGTGTTTTCGTAGCTGATGGGGGAGTACTCCACCAGACGGTTGTTGCCCCGATGGCTGCATTCCACTGCGACAATAATCAGGTCTTTTTCGCTTGCTTCCATGTATTTGTTCATGCCCCAGGACTTGCCGTAGGTAGCATCTTCATCAAAGAAAACATTGTGTCCGTCAAACATATACATGACGGGGAAGCATCTTTCGGGCTCCTGCTCATAGGATTTCGGGGTGTAGACATAGACACGGCGTACTTCATCACCGGACAGATTCGGGATGGTGATTTCCCATTTTTTAACCATTCTGAAATTCTTCTTTCATCATTACTTGGATGCTGCAATATGTACAATAGTATACCCCTTAAAATGGATATTGTCAACAAGAATGTTTTTGATATAACTGCAAATGACCGCGAATAACGGACACTCCTTGTGAAGTGTCCGTTATGTAGGCTGGGTATTATATTTTGTGAAAAATCGGTTTTCTGTCCTCAAAGGTGCACACATAGCCGAATATTTCGGCCAATTCACGGCAGGATTTGAGACAGTACTGCCCGACTCTGTCCGTGCGGTGCGCATCGGAACCGATGGTAATGATTTCTCCGCCGAACTGCTTGAACCGCACGAAGAAATCGCGGGTGGGAAGACTGCCGCCGCAGCGGTCAATGCCGCTGGTGTTGAGCTCTAAGCCTTTTCCTTTCTCGGCAAGTGTTTTGAGAATCTCGTCAATGATTTCCGGGTGGGCTTCATAGGGAAGGGGAGCCTTTACGGGATTGGCCGGGGCTTTGCATAGGAACGTCATGTGCGCCAGAACATCAAAATCATCATGCGCTTTCACACAGGCCAGTGTCTGCTCCAGAAATTGCCGCTGGGCTTCATATACGGTTTTACCCTCCCAGTATGCATTGAAGTATACATCTAAATTATGGACGAAGTGCACGGAGCCCAAAACATAGTCAAAGTGCCGCAGGGCAATTCGTTGGCTCAGCAGGGACTGATTGTCGGGGGTCAACCCGAATTCCATTCCTCTGCGTATTTTCAGACCCTCTATCTCTAAATTGTCATACTCTTTGGAGTATGTGTCGATATTGAACATCATGGTCTGAACCGGTGCCAGTGGGTCAAAGTCCACATGGTCGGTAAAGCAAATCTCTTTCATGCCGTTATTCACTGCGGCCTTGGCAAGCGCGAGACCTGTGTCGTGGCCGTCAAAGGAAACCTTTGAGTGAATATGATAGTCAAACATGCTCTGTCTCCTTCCAGAATCGGCGAAAAGCGGTGGGAAGTGCAATTGTGCGGTCAATTTCCTCTTCACTGAGCCAGACATAGTCTCCGCCTTCGTTTTTCACATCCAGATACACACCCTGCATCTTCCAGCGAATGTGGGTGAAAATATGCTCACGATTCAGAATTTTGTGAATCTGCACCGGGGTGATGTCCAGCGCCTCCATAGCCTGCATGCACTGTGCTGTGGTGAGGGTTCCGGGTGTATTCGGGAATTGCCATAGGGAAGCCAGCAGACCGGTGCCGGGGCGCCTTTCTATAGCGTATTTTCCGTTGCAGTTCAGTATAAATAGGGTAAGTTCTTCTGTTTTTCTCGGCTTTTTCGGAGATTTAACGGGCAGCGTGTCGGCGCACCCTTGGTGAAAGCTCTCACAGAGCTTACTGCATGGGCATTTCTTACACTCCGGAGCGTGATTCGGACCACAGACGGTTGCCCCAAGCTCCATCAGCGCCTGCGTAAAGTCGCCCGCATCTGCCGGATAAATTGCTTCCAGCATTCGTGTATAATCTTTTTTGACAGCGGGTAAATCAATAGAGCGGGAATCGTTCAGAAGCCTGGCCATGACCCGGCACACATTCCCGTCCACAGCCGGAGTGGGAAGATTGTATGCAATGGAGCAAATGGCACCGGCTGTGTAGTCGCCGATTCCGGGAAGAGCGTGCACCTGCTTGTATGTCCGGGGGAATAGACCGCCGTGCTGCTCCATGACTTGCCCGGCACATTTTTTGAGGTTTCGCACCCGACTGTAGTAGCCGAGACCTTCCCAGAGCTTATGCAGAGTTTCATCGTCCGTATTGGCAAGGGCCTTAATATCCGGACATACATCCAGAAAACGCAGATAATAGCCCTTAACGGCCTCCACGCGGGTTTGCTGGAGCATGATTTCCGACAGCCAGACATGGTAGGCATCTTTGTCTCGCCGCCATGGCAGGTCGCGTTTGTTCGCTTGAAACCATGGGAGCAGATATTCCGGAAGTTCAGTCAGTGTAGTTGCCAAGAAAATACCTTCTTTTGTTTTTCTCTATTTTACACCTCCCGGCTCCAACCGTCAAGGGTGCCGTCCTTGACATTGGGCAAGGCGGCTGGTATGATTGGCACGGAATCGAGGTAGCGTATGAGAAGACCATTTCGCTTGTTTTTACTTTTTCTTTGTTTCATGGCAACGCTTTTGACTGCCTATGCAGAGGAAGCTGCGCAGGAAATCGATTGCTCGGGTGCAGTGATAGGTGTGGAAAATATCGATGAGCCGGAAACACTCTTTGACGGAAGTTATCTTGGCAGCATTTTTGTGCCCGAGGATGCAAGCATTGCATTCTCGGATGAGCGGGGAATCGGTTCTGCCTATTTCATGTTTGATTTAGAGCCTCTCGGCTACAGCGTCACGGATATGGACAGCGGAGTTACGCACAGCTTTGGACAAAACGGCTTTTTGCATGACTTTCTGAATCTGGAAGAGGCTTTTGGCTATGCACCGGTCAATATTCGTATTCGCTTTGACTGCGGTGCCGTTCACCCATGTGAGCTTCGCCTGTTCACTCCCGGACAGCCGCCCGAGGACGTCCAGATTTGGAGAAAACCCACACCCGGGAGGGTGGATTTACTGCTGTTTTCCACCCACGGTGACGATGAACAGCTTTTCTTCTCGGGTATTTTGCCCTATTATGCCGGTGAATTGGGATATGAAGTGGAGGTTGCCTACTTTACAAGCCATCGCCCGATTGTTTACCACCGTGTCCACGAGATGCTCAATGGCCTTTACGGCTGCGGTGTGCGCAACTACCCTGTTTTCGGCCCATTCACGGACTATTACAGCAAAAGTATCGAGAAATCCTACAGCCTTTATGCAAAAGACGGTATCACGAAGGAGCAGATGCTTTCTTATGTTGTGGAGCAGCTTCGCAAATTCAAGCCTATTGTTGCCATCGGCCACGATGTAAACGGCGAATACGGCCACGGTGCCCACAGAATGTATTCTGAGCTTCTGCGCGAGGGCGTGGAGCTTGCGGCGGATGCAGGTAAATTTGAAGAGTCTGCTCTGGCTTTCGGGGTATGGGACACACCGAAAACCTATCTTCATCTGTACGAAGAAAACCCCATTGCGATGGACTGGGATAAGCCTTTACAAGCTTTTAATGGTATGACGGCCTACGAGGTTTCCAGAGATTACGGTTTTCGTGCCCATGAGAGCCAGTTTCAGGACTATTGGTGGTATTATGAAGACCATCCTACGGCGGCCTCCGTGGATATGTACAGCCCCTGTCAGTACGGTCTCTACCGCTCTACCGTCGGCGAGGATGTTCAGAAGAATGATTTTTTTGAAAACCGCATTTCCTATACGGAGGAACTGCGGGAGGCGGAGCGCGTTTCGGCGCTTGTCCGGCAGCAGGTAGCGGAAGCCGAGCGCATCCAAGAAGAAAGTCTGCGTGCCGTAGAAGAAACCCGCACCGCTCTTCCCGAGAATCAGACCGTTGAAGAGCCAAACAACACAGCGGTAATCACTGCCGGGGTTATCCTTTTGATGGCTGTATCCATTGGAGCTTTTGCCATTATGGGAAAAAGATTTTAGAAAATGAAAAATAATACTTGCATTTTTTGCAGGACTGTGTTACTATATCTGAGCACTTGAGGTGCACTGATGCGCCGGTAGCTCAGTTGGATAGAGTGACTGACTACGAATCAGTAGGTCGGGGGTTCGAGTCCCTTCCGGCGTACCAATAATTATGATAGATGCCGTTGGACTATCTATCACATTGAAAAGACCGCCCAAATGATGGGCGGTCTTTTTTTGAACATATAGCCCGGAGGATTCCCTCCGGGCTTTTCTTATGTCAATGCAAGATAAAATATGCTGCTGCGCCGAGAATGGCGCTGATGGTGCAAATCAGAAGGGTGAGGGCATGGCCTTCGCCCATTGGAGGATTGTCCATAGTTTTCTTCGGAGGGGCAACATAGTGCGGCTTTGTATTCCAGACGGGTGCAGGCGCGGGAGGTTTTGCCTGCTGAATGGGAGCGGCGGAACGAGTAGGTGTATAGGATGGAAGTGTGGCTTGAATATAGTCGGCAACATTATCCAATGCGCGCATGA
>JAZRVX010000077.1:0-1214 GCA_045599455.1 Faecousia sp.
GAAGAAGGCAAGAAGCTCGGCAGCGGCACACTGGACATTCACTCCCCCCTGCAGGTCTCCGGCTATTATGGTACGGTTGCCTATGTGGGCGTGAGACTCGACCAGAAGGTATCGAGCGGCACCCAGCTCATTACCCTGAAAGATCCCGGCCACACCGCCGAGTATACTGCCCTGCTGAAGCGCAGAAATGAGCTGTCCAAGCAGATGGATGCACTGTATGCCATGTCCGACGGCTTCATCCGCGCCACCAAGGACGGTATCGTCTCCGCCATCCCCGAGGATGCCGAATACGCAACCGCCGAGGAGCTGGCCGAGATTGCCCCCGTGGCATTCACTGATGAATTCGCGGGTGTGAAGCTGGACTGGCTGATGGGTGATACTCAGATGCCGAAGCTGGCACTGCTGGCAGGCGGCGGTATGCCGAATCTTGGCGATTTGCAGGCACTGATTGCCGCAATCCCCGAGGAGAAAAAAATCACATTTACAGGTCATGTTATGACTGTGGATGAAACAGGTTCCGTCATTTCTGTTCTCATCACCACCAAAGATGCCACACAGCCGGCAGCATATCACGAAACCGCAGCTAATCTCAACACGCTGAATAAACTTATGCCCGGAGCTGCCACAATTGAGCTTGATAAAGATTATACCTTCACTGCATGTCTCATTGAAGAAGCTCCCTTGAATCCTCTGCCCACAGGATGGCTTATCATCAGCACTTCTTCTGTTGCGGGCAGCAGCACTCCCGGCGGTTTCCCCGGCGGTCTGGGAAACTTTGATTTCTCCTCACTTCTGGGCGGAATGCGCGGATTCAGCTACGGCAGCTCCGCTTCCTCCTCCAATAAGGTCTACGACACCTACTCCACGGACACCGACACCATCATGGAGCTGGTGCCCCTGGACGAGCTGACCATCACCATCTCCGTTGACGAGCTGGATATCCTGCACCTGAAAGAGAGTATGGATGCCACCATCACCATGGATGCCTTCCCCGGCACCACCTTCCCCGGCACCATCACCCGGGTGGGTGCCTTCGGCACAAACTCCGGCGGCAATGCCAAGTACGATGTAAAAGTCAGCCTGCACACCACGGAGCAGATGCTTGTCGGCATGAATGCCTCTTTGAGCATCGTCACCGACCAAAGCGAGGAGCTGCTCACCATCCCCGCCGCCGCCATTGTGGAGGAGAACGGCAAGACCTGGGTCTACACCAA
>JAZRVX010000078.1:0-50597 GCA_045599455.1 Faecousia sp.
GCTTGCTTGCTTGCTTGCTTGCTTGCTTGCTTGCTTGCTTGCTTGCTTGCAGAAATTTTCGCAAACACTGCCGCCATTGTCCATACCTCCGTTCATAATTTGGTAATCCTATGCAGAGGATATCATAAATATTTCCATCCGTAAAGTATTAAAATCGTGTTATTTCGACTTTTTTATCATTTCACCCCGGCAGGCGGAAAAATCCCCCGAAAAGCACCCCCGCCGCAGAGGTCTAAAGCAGAATAAAAGGACATATTCTGCGTTATAACCGTAGGGATGGGGCTTCCGACTCGCCAAGAGCCGCCTTCGGCGGTTGCTCGCTTGGACAGCGCTGCGGCGCTAGTGCTCCATCCGTCGGCCGTAAGGCCGTGCAGTCGGATGATTGAGCTGATGACCTATGGACAGTCTCGCCCAAGTAATCGTAGGGAATGGGCTTGCCCATTCCGCACAGCACAATGTAACCACCTCAAAAACTCCAATGTGTAATGGAGAAACTACCATTACGCATCGGATTGACTCTGAATCTCACTGCATCCTGCCGGAATGGGGCAAGCCCATTCCCTGCGGTTAATGTGTTCGTTCATACAGCTTTCATCAGCTCTGTTTACACACTGCCCGCCGCCGTTGGCGGCGAGGGAACGAGCAAGCTCGTTCCCTACAATTAAGCTTCCGCTATCTGTGCTTCCGCAGTCAAAAAACGCCGTCCTTGCGGACGGCGTTTTGGATTTACTTTTCATCGGTCTCCCGTTCGGGGTCGGCGGGGTTTCCGCAGTCCTCAGAAGCAGGAGCTTCCTTTGTTTCCTCGGCAGGCACTTCCACTGCCTCCGGAATCACTGCGGCGCCGGCAGCCTCGGCAGGAGCTTCCTTCTTGCTGTCATTGACAAAAGCCATCAGTTCTTCGCCTGTGATGGTCTCCTTCAGCAGCAGATACTCGGAAATCTCATCGAGCAAAGCGCGGTTTTCACGCAGCACCTTGCAGGCGGTTTCAAAGGCATCATCCAGAATCGCCTTGACCTGACGGTCAACCATGGCGGCGGTCTCCTGGGAGCAGTCCATATAGGCCTGACCGGAAAGGTAGCTGTTTTCCACGGTGGCCGTGGTCATCAGACCCAAGGTTCCGTCCATGCCGTACTGGGTAACCATGTTGCGGGCAAGGGAGGTAGCTCTCTGCAAATCGTTGGCAGCACCGGTGGTCTGCACGCCGAAGACAACGGTCTCAGCGGCGCGGCCGCCCACCAGAGAGCGAAGCTCCACATTCAGCTCCTCCCGGGTGGAGAGGAACTTCTCCTCCTCGGGCACATACATGGTGTAGCCCAGAGCGCCGGAGGTATGCGGCACAATGGTAATCTTGGACACGGGCTGTGCATGCTTTTCCAGTGCGGAGACCAGCGCATGGCCCACCTCGTGATAGGCAACCAATCGCTTCTCCATCTCGGTAAGGACGGTGTTTTTCTTCTCGGTGCCTGCAATGACAGTCTCAAAGGAAACCAGCAAGTCCTCCTGATTGACGGTCTTGCGGCCATTGCGCACGGCGCGCAGAGCGGCTTCGTTGACAAGGTTTGCAAGATCGGCGCCCACCGCACCGGCGGTAGCCTGTGCAATCTTCTTTAAATCCACATCCTCGGAAAGCTTAATCTTGCGGGTGTGAACCTTGAGGGTATCGAGTCTTCCCTGCAGATTGGGTCTGTCCACAATAATCCGGCGGTCGAAACGACCGGGGCGCAGGAGGGCTTTGTCCAGAATCTCGGGGCGGTTGGTTGCCGCCAGACACACGATGCCCTTGGAGGGCTCGAAGCCGTCGATTTCATTCAGGAGCTGATTCAGAGTCTGCTCCTGCTCGGAGTTATTACCGTAGCGGTTGTCGCGGCTGCGACCCACGGCATCAATTTCATCAATGAAGATGATGCAGGGGGCAACCTTTGCCGCCTGCTGGAACAGGTCACGGACACGGCTGGCGCCCATGCCTACGAACATCTCCACGAAATCGGAGCCGGAGATGGAGAAGAAAGGTACATCGGCTTCACCCGCCACAGCCTTGGCAAGCAGGGTCTTGCCGGTACCGGGAGAGCCAACCAGAAGAGCGCCCTTGGGCAGCTTTGCACCAATCTCGGTATACTTGGCGGGATTGTGGAGAAAGTCAATGATTTCCTTCAAGGACTCCTTGGCTTCGTCCTGGCCGGCCACATCCTTGAATGTCACGCCGGTCTGCTTCTCCATATAGACCTTGGCCTTGGACTTGCCGAAGCCGCCCATCAGCCCATCGCCGCCCATGCGCTTGGAAACGGAACGCATGAAGGTGAACAGCAGCAGACCCATGATGCCGTAGTACAGCAGCATCATAATCATGGAATTGTCTTCCGTGATGTGGTTATCCACCGCCACACCCTTGGCGTGGAGCTGCTGCTCCAGCTCCATGGCGTTGCCGCCCCGGGGGAAACCGGTGAAGCTGGCCTTCTGGGCAGAGGGGGATTTGGACGCTTCGTCCCTGGTCAGGTAGACGATGCGGTCGGAGCGAATCTCCACCTCGGACAGATTATCCTCCTCCATGGCCACCAGGAAATCGGAAAATGTAGTCTGGGTATACTGGGAATTGGACACCGCATTATACACCCACGCAATCAGAAGCACCAGTGCCAGCGTAATAATCAGCGCCGGCCAGATGTTTCTGGGCTTTTCCTCATTCGGATTCTTATTGGGAGAATCATTGTGATTCATATCCATTTGCATAACCTCCCTTTTGGGGTTTTCGGGTATCATACCACATTTTGACACGCTAAGCAATGAATGATTCGTGTATTGCCGTAAATTTTCTGTGAATATGGAATTTTCTCCCCGGGAAAGGGGAAATTGAGTATTGAGAAAAATGTGCGTATCTGCTATAATACGATGGATTATGAATTATTTTCAATCGGAGAAAATACCATGTACGAAAAAAAATCTGACCGCCGGGAGCGCCCGGTGAAAAACAATAAATTCCAGCCCCGGGAGCGTCGGGATATCCCCCGCGAAGCGCCCGAGGAGACCGAGGGACAGCTGGAGGGGCGCAACGCCCTGCAGGAAGCCCTCAAAAGCGGCAGAGCCGTGGATAAGGTCTTCATCGCCGATGGCGATATTGACAAGGGACTCCAGCGCCTTGCCGCTCAGGCTAAGGAAGCCGGTGCCGTCATCGTCCCCGTTGACCGCCGGAAGCTGGATGCCATGAGTTTCACCCGCAGCCATCAGGGTGTCATTGCCCTGACCGCCGCCCACGAATACTACACCATTGATGACATTCTGGAGGAAGCCGCCTCCCGTGGGGAAGCACCCTTAATCGTCATCTGCGACGAGCTTTCCGATCCCCACAACTTAGGTGCCATCATGCGAAGTGCCGAGTGCGCCGGTGCCCACGGTGTCATCATCCCCAAGCGCAGAAGCGTGGGACTGACCGCCACCGTGGCCAAGGCCTCCGCCGGTGCCATGGAGTATATGAAGGTCGCCAGAGTGACCAACATTTCCGCCGCCATGCAGGAACTCAAAGACAAGGGCGTGTGGATTTACGGCACCGCCGCTGAGGGTAGCCGCCCCATGTATGAGGCAGATCTGAAAGGTGCCGCCGCCATCGTCATCGGCAATGAGGGCGTGGGCATGAGTCAGCTTGTGGCAAAAAACTGTGATGTCACCGTCCATATCCCCATGGCCGGTCACATCAGCTCCCTGAATGCATCCGCCGCCGCATCCATTCTGCTGTATGAGGCAGTTCGCCAGAGAAGAGGCTGACTATGAGTGATAAAGAAATGCATGAATTCAGTCTGGAGGATATCATCAGCGAATTCAGCGCGCCCCCGAAAAAAGTCGTGCCGGAGAATACCGAGAAAGCCTCCGAGCCGGAAGTAACCCCCGCAGCCCCTGCTGAGGAAGCTGTGCCGTCTGCCGAGGAAGCAAACAGTTCCCCCGCCGCCGAGGCCACGGAAACCACCGAACCCGAGGTCTGCTCCGACACCATCCGTTTTGTCCCCATCTCCCTTGACCCCAAGGAGGACATGGACAAGACACAGGTTCTGGACTTCACTCCCAAAAAGGAAAACGAAAAGTCCGATGATGAGAAGTCCGAAGCCGTGCAGGACAGCGGTGAAGGAAAAAGAGAAAGTCTCTCCGAAACCCGGGCACTTCCCGACCTTTCGGCGCTGTCCGACACCAAGGTTATGGAAGCCCTGTCCGATGATGCCGACAGCGAAAAGGCTCAGCTCGATGCCAGAAGCAAATTGCAGCTTCTCAAATCCAAGCTGGTGGCAGGCCCCGAGAAGCGCTACTACGATTTAAGCGAAGCAGGCGTTACCAAGCTCCAGATTGCCATCGGCATTCAGGCGCTGATTACAATTTTGTGCTTTGTGCTGGCTCTGCTTTTTGAGCTGGACATGATTTCGGTAAACCGCCAGCGATTTTTGATTTTCACCCAGGTGCTTGCCATGCTGGGCTCCGCACTGATGGGAAATGAGCTGATTATCGACAGCATTTCCGACCTGATTCACGGTAAATTTACCGCCAACACCCTGCTTGTAGCCGCGTTTATCGCGTGCATGGCAGACGGCATTATCTGCCTTGCCGCCATCCGGGTGCCCTGCTGCGGTGCTTTTGCCATGAGCATGACCTTTGCTCTGCTGGGACGCTATTTCCGCCGCTCTACGGAAATCAGCCAGATGGACACCCTGCGCAAGGCGGTGGGCTTAGTCGGTCTGCGCAGACAGGAAAACTACCGCGGAAGCGAGGCTGCCATTGTCCGCGACGAGGGCGAACTGGAAGACTTCTGGGATACCTACGATGCTCCCTCCGCCCCCGAGAAAACGCAAAATCTTTTCTGCCTGATTTCCCTCGGGCTGAGCTTCGTCATTGCCGTCATGGGTATGTTCTTCGGCGGTGCCGCCGTGGGCGTTCAGGTGCTGGCCTGCTGTTTGATGGTCTGCGTCCCCGCCGGTATGTTTATCACCCTCAGCCGTCCTGCCCATCTGCTGGAAAAGCGTCTGCACATGGTTGGCACCGTGCTGTGCGGCTGGAAAGGCGTGCAGGCACTGAGAGCCAAGGCAGTCTTTCCCATGACGGACACCGATTTGTTTCCCGCCGGAACCACCAAGATTAACGGTGTCAAATTCTACGGCACCCGCCGCCCCGACGATGTAATCTCCTACACCGGCTCCGTAATCGTGGAAGCCGACAATGCCTTAAGTCCGCTGTTTGTCAAGCTCATGGCCGACCGTCGCTGTGCCGAGCAGGCAGTGCTGAATCTCACCGACTACGGCGCAGGCTTTGGCGGTGAGGTAAGAGGCGAAGCGGTTCTGGTCGGCACCCACGACTTTCTGGTCACCATGGGTGTGGAAATCCCCTCCGGCACCGTGGTTGCACAGGGCGTGTACGCTGCCATCAGCGGCAAGCTCGCCGCAGTATATGCGCTTAACTACGCAAAAATGCGCTCTGCTGCCGCAGGCCTTATCTCCCTCGGAGCTGTCAGAAATATTACCCCCATGGTGCTGACCCGTGACTTCATGGTCAGCGGCGATTTCCTAAAAGAAAAATTCGGCATAAAGACCGACCGTATTGTTTTCCCCGATGTGCAGGAAAAGCAGACTCTGCTGGAAACCCCCGTTGATTCCATGGCTGATGTGGCCGCCCTTGCCACCCGGACGGATCTGGTCAGCTCCGTCTATGCCATTTCCGGTGCCGGAGCACTGGATGCCAGCTGCAAGATGGGTCTGTGGCTCACCACTGCCGCCGCAGCACTGGGACTTATCATCATGACCGTGCTGGCATTCATGGGTTCTGTGAATCTGCTCACTCCCCTACGCCTGATGCTGTATGAACTGGTGTGGCTCGTGCCCACATGGCTCATCACCGAGTGGACAAGAACGGTGTAATTCCATCGATATCGCATTCGCGCCCCCGGGAAACCCGGGGGCGCACTGTTTTATGGTAAAGGAAGTTCTCGCACATTTGCTTACTAAGTTAAAGCTTCCTTTATGCTATAAAAACATGAAAAACCCCCGAAATGGTTGACCGGACCAATCGGGGGTTTTCCAGAGAAAAAGAGAGGTAAGAAAATGAAAAAAGAAAAGATATCATTGATTACATCTTCATTATACATACCCTGTCGGAAAAAGCAAGGAGAAAATTGTTAAAAACATATTAACTAGGTAAAAATTCACATCTTATTTTTATATATTTTGCACAATATCATTTCGTAGACGGTCATTTTTCCACCTGATAAATACACGCCACGCCACTTCGTGAATTATTTGTTACGACCCTTGACATTTTGAAAAAAGGGGGTATAGTAATGGCAAATGAATTAGCACTCTCAAGTTGTGAGTGCTAAAATCCAAAGGAAGTGTGTTTATGAATTTCCAAAATTTCACGCAGAAATCTCTGGAAGCCATCCAGAGCGCGCAGAGTCTTGCCCAGAGCAACAGCCACCAGCAGTTGGAGCAGGTGCATATCCTGCTGGCACTGCTGACCCAGGAGGGCGGCATCGTGCCCCAGCTCCTGCGCAAGATGGACAAAACCCCCGAGAGTCTGGAAGCTGCCGCCAATGCCGTGCTGCGCAAGATTCCTTCCGTGCGAACCTCCCGTGAGGCGGATAAATTCTACATCAGTGCCGACACCGATGCCGCATTGACCGCTGCCGAAGACGAGGCGAAAGCCATGAAGGACGAGTATGTATCCGTGGAGCATCTGTTCTTAGGTCTGATTGAGGCCGCCCGGGGCGAACTCAAGGAGCTTTTCGCCACCTACCGCATTACCAAAGAGAATGTTTTGCAGGCGCTGACCTCCGTCCGCGGCAACCAGCGTGTGACCACCGACAACCCGGAGGGCACCTATGATGCTCTGGAAAAATACGGCACGGATCTGGTCAAGCGCGCCAGAACGCAGAAGATGGATCCCGTCATCGGCAGAGACGAGGAAATCCGCAATGTCATCCGCATTCTCTCCCGCAAGACCAAGAATAACCCGGTGCTCATCGGTGAACCCGGTGTGGGCAAAACCGCCATTGTGGAGGGTCTGGCTCAGAGAATCGTGGCCGGAGATGTGCCCAAGGCACTGCTTGACAAGAGTGTTTTCTCCCTGGACATGGGCGCGCTGATTGCCGGTGCCAAGTATCGGGGCGAATTTGAGGAACGGCTCAAGGCAGTCCTTAATGAAGTTAAGGAATCCGACGGAAAAATTCTGCTGTTCATCGACGAGTTGCACACCATCGTGGGTGCAGGCAAGACCGAGGGCAGCATGGATGCAGGGAACCTCTTAAAGCCCATGCTGGCGCGTGGTGAGCTGCACTGTCTGGGTGCAACCACGCTGGACGAGTACCGCCAGTATATTGAAAAGGATGCGGCCCTTGCCCGCCGCTTCCAGCCCGTCATGGTGGATGAACCCACGGTAGAGGATGCCATCGCGATCTTGAGAGGCTTAAAGGAGCGCTATGAGGTTTTCCACGGCGTAAAAATTGCGGACTCCGCCATCATCGCCGCCGCAACCCTGAGCCACCGCTATATCACCGACCGATTCCTGCCCGACAAGGCCATCGACCTTGTGGACGAAGCCTGTGCCCAGATTCGCACGGAGATGGACTCTATGCCCACGGAGCTGGACAAGATTTCCCGCCACATTATCCAGATGGAGATTGAGGAAGCCGCCCTGAAAAAAGAGGAGGACGCGCTGTCCAAGGGAAGACTTGCCGAGGTTCAGAAGGAGCTGGCCGAGCAGAAGGAGCGCATGAGCGCCATGAAGGCGCAGTGGGAAAATGAAAAGAACGCCATCGGCAAGATTCAGCAGCTGCGGCAGTCCATCGAGGATTTGAACCGCCAAATCGAAGCCGCCGAACGGGAATACGATTTAGAGAAAGCCGCCGAGCTGAAATACGGCAGACTCCCCGAGGCCAAGAAGCAGCTGGCCGCCGAGGAAAGCCGCGCCGCTGCCGGCAAGGAGGAGAATCTACTCCGCGACAAGGTTACGGACGAAGAGATTGCAAGAATTGTGGAGCGCTGGACAGGGATTCCCGTGGCGCGTCTTGTACAGGGAGAGCGGGAAAAGCTTCTGAATCTGGATGCAATCCTGCACAAGCGGGTCATCGGTCAGGACGAGGCCGTCACTTCCGTCACCGAAGCCATCCAGAGGAGCCGCGCCGGTATTCAGGATCCCAACCGTCCCATCGGCTCCTTCCTGTTCCTGGGGCCCACGGGTGTGGGCAAGACGGAGCTTGCAAAGACACTGGCACAGGCACTGTTTGACGATGAAAACAATCTGGTACGCCTTGATATGTCCGAATACATGGAGAAATTCTCCGTGTCCCGGCTGATTGGTGCGCCTCCCGGCTATGTGGGCTATGAGGAGGGCGGCCAGCTGACAGAGGCTGTGCGCAGAAAGCCCTACTCCGTTGTCCTCTTTGACGAGGTAGAGAAAGCCCACCCCGATGTATTCAATGTACTGCTGCAGGTGCTGGACGATGGCCGCATCACCGACTCTCAGGGCAGAACCGTGGACTTTAAGAATACCATCCTGATTCTGACATCCAACTTGGGCAGTGAATTCCTCCTTGACGGCATCAGCCCCGAGGGTGAAATCGAGGAAAGCGCCCGGGAGCAGGTTAATGCCCTGCTGCGCCGCTCCTTCCGCCCGGAATTTTTGAACCGTCTGGATGAGATTGTGTTCTACAAGCCCCTGACGAAGGAAAATATCACCGGTATTATTGATTTACAGATTGCATCCCTCAACCGCAGACTTTCCGACAAGCAGATTGAAGTAAAGCTGACGGAAAGCGCCAAGAGCGCCATTGTGGATGCCGCCTACAATCCGGAGTTCGGTGCCCGTCCTCTGCGCCGCTATGTGCAGCACACCGTGGAGACGATGCTGAGTAAGCGCATTCTCCGGGGCGATATCACCCCCGGTACGGTTGTCACAGTGGATGCCGAAAACGGAGAACTGGTGATTCACTGACAGATTTCACAGCCCCGGCAATGGGCAGCGCTCATAAGGCAGCATGGAACTGATTTTGAACGCATAACTGTCGGTGCAATGGTAAAACAAAAGAAAAAGTGTGTCAAAACAAGCTTTTTGACACACTTTTTTATTTTGGAACGGACAGCCGCTTTCTTTTCACAGCACCCGACTTTACAGGAACTTTACAATACTGCGATAGCAGACTTTACATTGAAAAGATACCATAAAGATATACCTTTTGAAAGGATAGTATCTTATGGATTTGTTCAAATTCTTAACCCTCATCGGAGGACTGAGCCTGTTCCTGTTTGGTATGAATACAATGGGTGAGGCGCTGGAGCGCAGAGCGGGCAATAGGCTGCGCAGTCTCCTCGGAAAAATGACCACGGGAAAGGCCGCGGGTCTTTTGACGGGACTTGCGGTCACCGCTGTGATTCAAAGTTCCTCTGCTACGACCGTTATGGTGGTCGGCTTCGTCAACTCCGGCCTGATGACCCTGCGGCAGGCAATCAATGTGATTATGGGTGCCAATATCGGTACCACCGTCACGGCGTGGCTGTTAAGCCTTGCGGGTATTTCCGGCGGCAATATGTTTGTGCAGTTACTCAAACCCGCTTCCTTTACACCCGTGCTTGCCCTTATCGGCATCATAAACTTCATGTTCTGCAAAAGTGACAAGAAAAAGGACACCGGTCTGATTTTGCTGGGCTTTGCAACGCTGATGTTCGGCATGGAGACCATGTCCGGAGCGGTGTCGGGACTGCGGGAGGTAGAGGGCTTCCGAAATCTCTTTTTAATGTTTCAAAATCCCCTGCTGGGTGTGCTGGCAGGTGCTGTCCTGACCGCCATCATTCAGTCCAGCTCTGCATCCGTGGGCATTTTGCAGGCGCTGGCGGTCACCGGCCAGGTCAGCTACGGCGCGGCAATCCCCATCATCATGGGACAGAATATCGGCACCTGCGTGACGGCCATGCTGTCTGCCATCGGTGCCAACAAAAACGCAAAGCGGGCGGCCATGGTACATCTGTCCTTCAATGTCATCGGAACTATGGTCTGGCTGGTGGTATTCTGCGCAGTCAAGTGGATTGTATCGCCGGCACTTCTGAATGAGGCGGCAAGTCTTCCGGGCATTGCCGTTGCCCACTCCATATTCAATGTGCTGTGCACAATGCTGATGCTGCCCCTGTCCGGTTTGCTTGAACTGCTGGTATGCAAGCTGGTTCCCGACGATAAAAAAGAGGAGATTGCAAGCGAGCTGGACGAGCGCCTGCTGACCACCCCGCCCGTTGCACTGGCACAGTGCAGGGAAGTTGCGGCAGACATGGCAAACTGCGCCGTGACTGCCCTGAAAGACAGCATTACAGCGCTCAGCACATACACCCCGGAGCTTGCCGAGCGTGTGCGCAGGGCCGAGGACAAAACCGACCATTACGAAGATATTCTGGGCACCTACCTTGTGAAGCTCAGCACCCGGCAAATCAGCAGCGAGGACAGCAACGAGGCCGCCAAGCTGCTCAAAATCATCGGTGACTTCGAGCGGATTGCCGACCATGCCGTCGGCATGATTTACTCCGCAGAGGAGCTGACCCAGGGAGACATGGCACTGTCTCAGGCGGCGAAGGACGAACTGCGTGTTCTGACGGATGCCGTCAGCGAAATTCTGGACTTGTCCCTAGCTGCATTCCTGCAGGAGGATTTGCGTACAGCCGGACTCGTGGAGCCGCTGGAACAGGTGATTGATGAACTGAAGGAACAGCTCAGAACCAACCATATTCTTCGCCTGCAAAAGGAAAAATGCAGCATAGCAGCGGGCTTTGTCTGGTCGGATTTGCTGACCGATTTGGAGCGGGTCAGCGACCACTGCTCCAATATTGCGGGCTGTGTCATGGATTTGTCCGCCGGAACGCTGAATCTCCACCAGACAATCCGTGCTATGCGGGAAGACCGCAATGAGTATGCAGAGCGCTATGAAAGCTACAGCCGCCAATTCGCCCTGTCCAAAACTTAACACCATTTTACATACTCTTTACCCAAACACGATAGCGCACTTTACAACGCCTTGGTATCCTTGTGCTTGTAGCCAAGAAGACTATACATAAATATCAAGGAGAAAAAAGAAATGAAAAAAACTATCAACCTGATGCTCGCAGCAGCAATGCTAATGAGTCTGCTCTCCGGCTGCGGCAGCCGGAGCGATTCCGGAAAGCTCACCGGCAGCGTATCCACCAACGGCTCCACCTCCATGGAGAAGGTTATCGGTATTTTAAGCGAGCAGTTTATGAACGACCATTCCGATGTGACCATCACCTATGATGCCACCGGCTCCGGCACCGGCATTGAGGCCGTCGCCAACGGCACCTGCGACATCGGGCTGTCCTCCCGCGGTCTCAAGGATGCGGAAATCGAGAAAGGGCTGAAGGCGACCACCGTTGCACTGGACGGCATTGCCATCATCGTCAATGAGAAAGCCCCTGTGGACGATATGGGCGTGGAGGAGATTGCCTCCGTCTTTACGGGAAGCATCACCGACTGGGCTTCCTTCGGCGGCAATGGCGAAATCGCCTGCATCGGCCGTGAGGCAGGCTCCGGCACCCGGGACGGCTTTGAGTCCATCACAAAAACTGCCGACAAGTGCAAGCTTTCTCAGGAGCTGACCTCCACCGGCGCCGTGATTGCAGCCGTACAGAGCAGCACGAATGCCATCGGTTATGCCTCCTTTGCCTCTGTGGAAGGTCAGAAGGGTATCAAGGTTCTGACCGTGGCCGGTGTTCCCTGCACCGCTGAGAACATTGTGAACGGCAGCTATGTTATCCAGCGCCCCTTCAATCTGGTCACCAAGGAAGGCGCAGTGCTCACCCCTGCCGCACAGAGCTTCTTTGATTACATGATTTCGGGGGATGCCGCGGACTTAGTCACCAAGGCCGGTGCCGTCCCCACTGCCAAGTAATATGAAGAATAAATCTGCAAAGCAAATCGCACTGGAAAACAGCATGAATGTGCTGTTCTTTCTGTGCGGCGTTATTACGGTAGGATTCGTGCTGTGCATCAGCATTTACCTGATTATCTCCGGCATGCCCGCCATTGCCAAAATCGGTATTAGGGATTTCTTTTTCGGAAAGGTGTGGCAGCCAACAGCCAAAACCGTGGAACCGTCCTATGGTATCCTGCCCTTTATTCTCACAAGTGTCTATGGTACGGCAGGTGCGGTATTAATCGGAATTCCCATAGGTCTGCTGACGGCGGTTTATCTTTCCAAGGTTGCTTCCCCGAAAACGGCCGGTGTAATCCGGATGGCAGTGCAGCTTCTGGCGGGGATTCCCTCGGTGGTGTATGGCCTTGTCGGCATGATTGTGCTCGTCCCCGGGATTCAGAAGCTCTTCGGTCTGTCCTCCGGTGCGACACTGCTTGCCGCTATTGTCGTTCTGGCGATTATGATTCTGCCGTCCATCATCAATGTGTCCGAAACCGCCCTGCGGGCAGTTCCGAAGGACTATGAGGATGCCTCTCTGGCGCTGGGTGCCACAGAGCCGGAAACCTACTTCCGGGTCAGTGTTCCCGCAGCAAAGAGCGGTATTGCAACTGCGATTGTCCTGGGCGTGGGACGCGCCATCGGGGAAGCCATGGCAATCATCATGGTCTCCGGCAATGTGCCCAATATGCCCGCGCTTTTCAGCCCGGTGCGGTTTATGACCACGGCCATTGCCTCCGAGATGTCCTATGCCTCTGTAGGGTCTCTGCAAAGGGAAGCCCTGTTTTCCATCGGTCTTGTGCTTTTCCTGTTTATTATGCTGATTAATATGCTGCTGAATGTTTTTGTGAAGAAGGAGAAGTAGGAATGTCCTTTGAGAAAAGACGCAGATTATGGAACCTGACGGTTCGGGCAGCACTGTACACAGCGGCTTCCATTACGGTTTCCCTGCTGCTGTTTATGATTGGATATATCTTTGTGCGGGGAGCATCCCACCTGTCGTGGGAACTGCTTACAACCCAGACAAGCTACCTCATGGGCACCATCGGCATCCTGCCCAATATCGTCAATACGGTCTACATCATTCTGGTGTCCATGGTGATGGTGCTCCCGCTGGGTGTGGGCGCTGCCATTTATCTGACAGAATACGCAGGCAACCGCCGCATGGTCGCGCTGATTGAATTTGCCGCCGAGACGCTGACCGGCATTCCCTCCATTATTTTCGGCCTTGTGGGTATGCTGCTGTTTGTGCAGCTGTTCGGCATGGGTGCCGGTATTCTGGCCGGTGGTCTGACTCTCGTGATGATAATTCTGCCCACCATCGTGCGCACGACACAGGAGAGCCTTAAAACCGTGCCGGATTCTTTCCGGGAGGGTGCCCTTGCGCTGGGTGCCGGGAAATGGCGGATGATTCGCACGGTTGTCCTTCCCAATGCCATTGACGGAATCGTCACCGGCTGCATCTTAGCCATCGGACGAATTGTAGGCGAATCTGCCGCGCTCCTGTTCACCGCAGGCTTCGGCCTCAAGCTGAACGGATTCTTCAAATCCCTGAAAACATCCTCCGCAACCTTGACGGTTGCACTGTATGTCTACGCCAGCGAACAGGGAAAAATTGATGTGGCCTTTGCCATCGCGCTGATTTTGATGATTCTGACAGGGATTATCAACTTCGAGGCAGGCCGGGCGGGCAAACAACGAAAGAGGTAACTATGGAACCAATTTTGAGAATCAATGACTTGAACCTGTGGTATGGAGAGAAGCAGGCTCTGCATCATATCAACGCAGAAATCCCCAAAAATGAAATCACCGCCCTCATCGGCCCCTCGGGCTGCGGCAAATCCACCTTCCTGAAAACGCTGAATCGTATGCAGGATTTGGTGCCGATTGTAAAAATCAGCGGGGAGATTTTCTTTGAGGGACACAATATCTATGACCCCGATGTGGATGTGACGCACCTGCGCAAGCGAATCGGCATGGTTTTTCAGAAGGCCAATCCCTTCCCCATGAGCATTTATGATAACATCGCCTACGGCCCCAGAACCCACGGCATCCGCAGCAAGGCAAAGCTGGATGAAATTGTGGAACACTCCCTGCGGGATGCTGCAATTTGGGATGAGGTAAAAGACCGTCTGAAAACCTCTGCACTGAGTATGTCCGGCGGTCAGCAGCAGAGACTGTGCATTGCAAGAGCCCTGGCGGTAGAGCCGGATGTGCTGCTGATGGATGAATCCACCTCCGCCCTTGACCCGATTTCAACAGGAAAGATTGAAGATCTGGCGGTGCAGCTCAAGGAAAAATACACCGTGATTATGGTCACCCACAATATGCAGCAGGCAGCCAGAATCTCGGATAACTGCGCTTTCTTCCTGCTGGGCGAGCTGGTGGAATTTGACAGGACGGAAAATATGTTCTCCAATCCCCGGGATAAACGGACAGAAGATTACATTACAGGAAGGTTTGGATAATGCGCTCAAAATTTGATTTGCAGCTGGAAGAACTCAAGAAAGAAATGACCACCATGGGAATGCTCTGCGAAAACGCCATTGCCAAAACTTCTCAGGCGCTTCTGACATGCGATACCTCCATGGCGGCGGAAATGCCGGAATTACTGAATCAGGTAACCCGGAAGGAGCGGGATATTGAAAGCATCTGCCTGAAGCTGCTGCTTCATCAGCAGCCCGTTGCAAGAGACCTGCGGACAGTTTCCTCTGCTCTGAAAATGGTCACGGATGCCCAGCGAATCGGAACCCAGTCCACCGATATCAGCGAGATTGTCGTCATCGGAAATATTCGGGAAATCCCGGAAAATCTGCCCATCCGGCAGATGGCGGAAGCCGTCATTTCCATGGTGACGGGCAGTATTGATGCCTTTGTAAAACAGGATGGAAAAACAGCAAAAGCGGTGGTAGAATATGATGATGTGGTGGATGGTTACTTTAACACCATGAAATCCGCGCTGATTGCTCTGCTGAAGGAGCCATCGGCAAACAGCGAAGCCATGGTGGATTTGCTGATGATTGCAAAATACTATGAGCGAATCGGTGACCACGCAGTAAATATCGCAAAATGGGTCCTATTCTCCCTGACCGGCAGTCTGCCACCGGAAAGCGGACGGGTCGAGGAGCGCGGGGACTCCGAAAGATAAAGGTACAGGTGACAGGCAATGATTTTTTGTGTTGAGGATGACAGCAGCATTCGGGAGCTGATGCTCTATGCCCTGCGGGCTTCCGGATTTCAGGCGGCGGGCTTTGAGACCGCGGGGGAATTCTGGAATGCGCTGAAGCATGACAAGCCGGAGCTGATTCTGCTGGATATCATGCTGCCGGATGAGGATGGCATTTCCATACTCAGGAAACTCCGCGGCTTTGTGCTGACCGCCGGGATTCCCGTGATTATGTCCACGGCCAAGGGGACGGAATTCGACAAGGTCATCGGCCTTGACTCGGGGGCGGATGACTATCTGGCAAAGCCCTTCGGCATGATGGAGATGGTGTCCAGAGTGAAAGCAGTCCTGCGCCGTACCAATCATACGCCTGCATCCAATGTGCTTACCTACAAAACCATCGAAATGGACGACATCTCCCATCAGGTGCGCGTTGACGGCGCGGCAATCGAGCTGACCGTCAAGGAATTTGCCCTTCTGCGGCTGTTCCTGCGCAGTCCCGGGCAGGCATTCACCCGGGAAGCACTGCTGGGAAGCATCTGGGAGAATGAATATCAGGGAGAGACCCGAACCGTGGATGTACACATTGCGGCTCTGCGCACTAAGCTGGGCACCGCCGGGGACTATATCAAGACCGTTCGGGGTGTGGGCTATCGTCTGGAGGAAGACAAATGACAAAACGAATTTTTAAGGCCGTCTGCACTGCGGCATTGGGTGTCTTTGTGGTCACCATGCTGCTGATTATGGGCGTGCTGTACGAATATTTTTCCACTGTTCAGCAGAATCAGCTGAAATCCCAGACGACGCTGGCCGCCCGGGGTGTGGAAAAGCAGGGCATGGATTATTTTGACGGACTGAACACCGAGCATTTCCGCATTACATGGATTGCGGCAAACGGCAATGTGCTGTATGACAGCGTGTCCGATTCCGGCAACATGGATAACCATGTGGAACGCGAGGAAATCCGGCAGGCACTGAACACTGGCTACGGCGAAAGCTCCCGCTATTCCGAGACACTTCTGAAGCGGTTCCTGTACTGCGCCCAGCGGCTGAATGACGGCACGGTGCTCCGCCTGTCCATCTCCCACAATTCAATCTTCGTGCTGCTGGTCGGTATGCTCCAGCCCATCCTGATTATCATTGCCGTGGCGGCGGTGCTGTCCTTCGTGCTGGCAAACAGCCTTTCCAAGCGAATTGTAGAACCGCTGAACAAGCTCAATCTGGATGACCCGCTGAACAATGACGGGTATGATGAACTCGCGCCGCTGCTGCGGCGGATTCACAGCCAGCAGCAGCAGTTGGCCGCCCAGAAGGAAAGCCTCGCCCGAAAGCAGAATGAGTTTGACACCATCGTAGGTCAGCTGGAAGAGGGCATGATTCTTCTGGATAAGAGTGGAAAAGTGATTACCGCCAATCGGGCTGCCGCCGCACTGCTGGACACCCAAAATACTTCCATGCAGGGGCAGAATCTTCTGAATCTCAACCGTAATCTCCCCTTGCAGGAGGCAATTGAAGAAGCCATGCAGGAGGGCAGTGCCTCCCGCAAGACAAATCTTCGCGGCAAGACCATCCGAATTCAGGCAGCTGCCATCCGCAGTCAGGACGAGCTTAGCGGTGCGGCGGTTGTCCTGTTTGACATCACCGAGGCCGAGCAGGCCGAGCAGCGCCGCCGAGAGTTCACCGCCAATGTGTCCCATGAGCTGAAAACACCCCTGCAGTCCATCTCCGGCTATTCGGAGCTGCTCAAATGCGGCATGGCAAAGCCCGAGGATACCGCACCCTTTGCCGAGCGGATTTACAGCGAGGCACAGCGGCTGATTGCGCTGGTGGAGGATATTATCAATCTGTCCCATCTGGATGCCGGAACGGGCTATGAGTGGACACAGGTGGACTTGTACGATGCCGCCCGGAAGGTCACCCGCAAGCTCTCGGACATCGCCGCGCAGAAGGAAGTCACCCTCACCCTGGACGGGCAGACGCAGATTATCAACGGCATCCCGGAGTTGGTGCACGGCATCGTCTATAACCTTTGCGACAATGCCATCAAGTATAACCGTCCCGGCGGTACCGTGGCGGTGAGCATCGGTGAAAACACCCTCACCGTGCGCGATACCGGCATCGGCATCCCGGAGGAGTCTCTTGACAGAATCTTTGAGCGGTTTTACCGCGTGGATAAAAGCCGCTCCAAAGAAGTGGGCGGCACGGGTCTGGGTCTGTCCATCGTCAAGCACGCCGCCATGCTGATGCATGCGCAAATCCATGTAGACAGCAAGGTTGGAACCGGCACTGCAATTACCGTTACCTTCCCGGAAAGCGCAACATAATCCACGAAGGAATCCAAGTAAAACCGGTTATGTGCATCTACATCTTCATCCGCCCCAACGAAAGTCGGGGCGGTTTGCTTTTTGGGGACGAATGTGATAAACTGGGAAGAAAAACACACGAGGTTTGCTATGGAATATTTTGACATTGTAGGTGAGCAGGGACTTCCCACAGGAGAAACAGTCTCTCGGCTGCAAGCCCACACAGACGGCATCCGTCACCGCACTGCCCATGTGTGGGTGGTGCGCGAATACGAAGGCCGCACACAGGTGCTCCTGCAAAAAAGGGCAAAAAACAAGGACTCCTTCCCCGGCTGCTATGACACTTCCTCCGCTGGGCATATCCCGGCGGGATCCGAGCCTCTGCCGTCTGCTCTGCGAGAGCTTTCCGAGGAGCTGGGCATCGAAGCCACGACGGGGGAGCTGACCTTTATCGGTACCTTCCGCATTCAGTATGAGAAGGAATTCTATGGCAAGCTCTTCCGGGACAATGAAGTGAGCTTTGTCTACCTCTACCGCGGGAATGTGGACATTGACCGTCTGCATCTGCAGGCAGAGGAAGTAGAGGAAGTTCGCTGGTTCGACCTTGCGGATGTGGTTGCCATGCGTAAATCGAATGACCCCTCCATCTGTGTTCCCACGGCAGGACTGAACACACTGCGCTATTATCTGAATGGGCAGAAGCTTCACAGCCGCTTTGATTTTCGGGATGTAGCGTTCGACGAGGGCGAGGAAGTGGCCGAGATTGAGTCGCTGGTCTTTCCCCCCAACGAAGCCTGCTCCCACGACATGATGCTTGCCCGGGTTAAAGGCAGTCCCGACCTTTTCCTAGTGGCTGTGGACAAGAAAACCGGGATCATTGCAGGCTTCCTCAACGGGATTGCCACCAAGAAGACCGCATTCCGGGATGAATTCTTCTCCGATGCCGCCACCCACGACCCCGAGGGAAAAAATGTGATGCTGCTGGGGCTGGATGTCCGGGAAAACTATCGGATGCAAGGACTTGCCCGGGAGATTGTGCGCAGCTTTGCCGCCCGGGAAAAAGCAAAGGGGCGTAAGCGGCTGGTGCTCACCTGTCTGCCGCACCTAATCGGAATGTATGAAAGCTTCGGTTTCCGAGATTTGGGCTGGTCTGCATCCGTGTGGGGCGGCGAGCGCTGGCACGAGATGGAAATGGAGCTGTAACAGATAATTCGGGGGCTGCAGCGAGACATCCCCGAATTGCCTTTCCGCAGCAGGGAGTTCCGGTTTTATTGACGAACCGACCGGTGCGTGCTACAATACAATGTAATTCGTCGAAACTAAGCACAGGAGGGCAACACGATGCTCAAAAAGAAACCGAATCCTGTCTTCGTCGCATATTTCTATGTTATTACCCTGACACTCATGTGCATTATGAGTCTGCTGCTTCTGATCTGGCGGGACTTTTCAACGCTCCCCGGCTCCTACATCGTCAATGTGAGCTTCGATTCCATGGCGCTGATTGTGGGGTTAATCCTGATGATCAATGTCACACACGCCTCACTGGATGATATGCACTGCCGTTTTGCAACGCTGCTGTACTTCGACACACTGGCGATTTTTGCGGATATCGTATTCTGGATTGTCCAGCGGGACCCGCGGCTGCGGATTGTAAACATTCTGGCAAACTATCTGTTCTTCTTCAGTGGCACCATGCTTGCCTATCTTTTCTGGCGGTATATCCGTGGCCTGATTGTGCTTCCGTCCGGAACAGAGCACAAAATCACTGCCCTGTTCCAAGGTATTCTGGTAATCGATTATCTCGCCGTAGCCGCCAATGTCTTCACCGGCTCCTTCTTTACGGTGAATCAGGCCGGTGTATATGTTCGGGGTGGAATTGTCTATGATATAATCACCGCGCCGATTATGGGAATCTGGGCAATTATTTTTCTGGCCGTGCTGTTCGGCAAAGCTCCCAAGGAGGACAGATTCAACCTTGTGCTGTATGTGTCCATCCCCATCACGGTTGGCCTGATACACCTGTTTTTCTATGGCATTTCCCTGCTGTACACCAGTGTGCTGTGCGTATTGGTTCTGCTGTACACGGACATTCAGGCCAAGCACGAGCACGAGCTTGAGAACGCCCGCACAGCTCTGCTTCTGGGGCAAATCAATCCCCACTTCATCCAGAACTGTCTGGCCGCCATTCAGTATCTGTGCCTGACCGAGCCGGAGAAAGCCTCGGACATGATTGTGCAGCTGTCCGGGTACCTGCGCAGCACCTTCACTCTGATGGACAAGCAGGAGTGCATTCCATTTCGCAAGGAGATGGAGCTGGTTCGCTTTTATGTCACCATCCAGCAGACCCGCTTCCCCGATATGATTGACTATACCGAGGATTTGCAGGAGGAGGGCTTTGATGTTCCGCCACTGATTATTGAGCCGCTGGTGGAAAACGCCATCCGCCACGGCATCCGTGGCCGCCAGGCACCGGGTGCTCTGAGCATCACCACCCGGGAGCGTATGGGGCGCTATGAGATTATCATCCGGGACAACGGTGTGGGCTTCGACACCAATCAGATTCCCGAAACCTCCGTAGGTCTTCGCAATATCTCCAAGCGCTTGGGCATCATGTCCCACGGTTCTTTCCATATCCAGAGCGTACCCGGTATGGGTACGCAGGCAACGGTTACCATCCCGAAATCTGCATCCAAGGAGAAACGCAAATGAGCATTCTCAGAGCTGCCAATTCCTGGGTGATGAACGGCTTCATCGCCCTGTGCGTGCTGACACTGTGCATCGGGCTTCCCCTCATTGACCACAGTGTGTGCAAGCGTCTGGGGCTGAGCCTGACCCACGGCATCAGCAGCAATCCCAATGCGGAAAAGCTTCAGCGCCGTCGCCGCCGCGTCCTCTACGCCATCTTCGGGCTGTACCTGCTTGCAAACCTCTATCTGGTCTTCATGTCCCGAGGTGAGTCCGAAAACTACAAGGTTCACACCGAGCTTATGGTGGACTTGGCAAACTCCGTCCACTTTGATTTGGGGCTGTTCGGCACCTTTGAAGAAATGCTGGTCAGCGGCTTCCGGGAGGGCTGGAGCCATGTGCATGTGGTCAAGTCCGAGGATATTACGCAGGTGCTGATGAACACCATGTTCTACATCCCCATGGGGTACTTGCTTCCCTACGTGTTTCGCAGCTTTCAGGGACGGAAGAACCGCACCGTGTTCATGTGTTTCCTGTTCTCCTTTATCACGGAGAATATCCAGCTGATTTTCAAGCGGGGCACCTATGACTTGGATGACCTCTTCTTTAACACACTGGGCGGTCTTATCGGCTATGCCTTCTATAAGACCTTCGCCTACTATCTGACCCATCCCGGCTGGCGCAGGGAGCTTCACGCCTACAACCGCTGGAAGCGCCACGCCCGCAAAAAGCCGCTGGCTGTGTGCGCAAGAGGTCTGCATCGCGGCAGAGCCACCCTCTACACCTCCGACTGGGACACCATCCGAAACTACTATGTGGACAAGCTGGGCTTCCGTCCCACCGGGCGACAGGCCGATGGCGATATCACCAATGCCATGCTCCTACGGCTCGGCGGTATGAGCGTAGAGGTTTATCCCCTGCCCGCCGTGACCTTCCCCCAGCGGCTGTATATTGCCGCGGACAATCTGGATGCGCTGAAAAAGCAGCTTCAAAAATCCGGAATTGATGCCGGAAATTACCTCCCCGACCCCTATACCAACCGCCGTATGCTGGAAATCAGCGCCCCGGACAACACCACCATTATTTTCATAGAGTAAGGAGCTATCTTATGGAACTTATCAACACCTCCGCCGCCCCCGATGCCATCGGCCCCTACAGTCAGGGTTTTGTCACAGGAAATCTCATCTTCACCAGCGGTCAGATTGGACTGAACCCCGAGACCGGGGAACTGGCTGACGGGCTCACCGCACAGGCACATCAGGCATGCCGAAATGTGGGGGCAATCCTGAAGGCCGCAGGCGCAGATTTTAATCGTGTGGTAAAGACCACCTGCTTCCTTGCGGATATGGCGGACTTCGCCGCATTCAACGCCGTCTACGCCGAGTACTTCACCGGGAAACCCGCAAGAAGCTGTGTGGCTGTGAAGAGCCTCCCCAAAGGTGCCCTGTGTGAGATTGAAGTCATTGCAGAAAAATAAAGCAAATCCCGCTGTTGCATTGCAACAGCGGGATTTTATCAGCCTTCACCCGACACGCGGGACTTAATACGCTTGAGCGAGTAGTCCATCTGGGAGTATGCCGCGGCAGTGACTCTGTCCACATAGCTCTTGCTGTAGGCCTGCATGGCCTCCTTAATCCGAACCACACGGCGGTATCCGTCGCATTCCCCCTCCGTCACGGTATAGATGGGGGTATAGTCAAAGCCCGTGACTTTCGTCGTGCCCAAGTCCATATCCTTGGTGACCTCAATATCCAGAATGATGGAATAATTGGAGCCGCCGATGGTGGCATCGCCGTAGAAATCACCCAGAGAATAGGCAATCAGGGTTCCCTTATCCCGGTTGAAATCCACCTCGTGCACCAGATGGGGGTGGGTGCCTAAGATAACATCCACGCCCTTTTTCTGCAAAAGGTTTACAATGGATTTCTGAGTTTTGGAAATCTCGTCGGAGCCCTCACTGCCCCAGTGGAGCATGGCCACAATCAAATCGGGCTTTTCGGCCTTGACCGACTTCAAAATTGCATTGATACCCGCCTCGTTGACGGACTTATAGGTCAAATCATAGTCGTTGTAGAGAAGATTCACGCACTTCTCACTGCCCTCGGGCAGACCCATACCGCCGAGACCTTTGGTAAAGGCAACAAATGCAACCTTGATTCCCTGAATATCGCAGATGGTGTAGCCCTTGTTGGCTTCAAACTCCGAATTGCTGACATAAGCACCCAGAGGCTCCAGCCCGGCATTGCGCACGGCGCTCAGGGTCGCATTCAGGCCGATGAGGCCATTGTAAATCGTATAGGAATTGGCCGCCTGAACCAAATCCACACCGGCTGCGCGCAGAGCGGTGAGCAGCTGGGTCGGTGCGGAAGCCGTTCCGCTGCCGTAGGGTTCGCCGCAGATATTGCCCTCCAGGTTGAGCACTGTGCAGTCGGCCTCCGTAAGCAGGGGTGCTACATCCTGAAAAGCTCGGGTAAAATCATAGCCTGTAGCTGCCAGTCCCGACTGCACCACGGCATCGGTAATGTTCAAATCGCCGGCTGCCCGGATGTGAATGGTGGTCGTGGGGTCCCTGCGGGGACGGGCGGAGGTTGCCTGAGTTGCCTTGGCGTTCTCAATCACCGTTCTGTTGGTCTGGCTGTCCTTGACGACCAGCACAATCAGCGCAGCAACCAGCACAATTACGCCGAAAATTGCCACCAGAGAGAGCATCATCTTACGCTGACGGCGAACCTTTTCCTGCTGGGCTTTGCGCCGCTTCTCCCGGCGTTCCCGGGATTCTTCCATGGAATCCATGATTACTCTCCTTTCATGTCGATTTCTACATTATAGCGTACTTTCTTCCTGAAAACAAGGAAGAAAGTATTAAGAATTCATTGCAAAGAATTCCCGTGTCTGCTGTGCGTTGCACATAATCTCTTCGCGCATGGCTTGGAGAGAGTCAAACTTCACCTCCGGGCGGAGGAAGTCATAGAAAGAAACCGTGATTTCCTCATCGTAGAGATTCCCTGCAAAGTCCAGCAGCCAGCTCTCCACGGTAATGCCGTGTCCGGCTACCGTGGGGCGGGTTCCCACATTGGTGACTGCCATGTACTGCCCCTGCGGAGTGTGCACACGGCAGACATAGACCCCGAAGCGGGGCACTGCCAGCTCAGGGGGGAGCAGCAGATTGGCAGTGGGAATGCCCAGGGTTCTGCCCAGGTGCTTCCCGGGAACCACCCTGCCCGTCAGGATGTGGGGGTGCCCCAGAAAGCGGCGGCAGGCGGTCATGTCCCCCTGCTCTAAAAGCGCGCGGATATAGCTTGACGACACCCGAATGCCGTCCCTGGTCTGCTCCGCTACCACATCGCAGGGCAAGTTCTTTTCCCGGCAGTAGGTACGCAGAATTTCCGCCGTACCCGCACCCTTCCGCCCGAAGCGGAAGTCATCACCGCAGACAAAGCCCACGGCCCCGTAGTCGCGGCGCAGAATATTCAGAAATTCCTCCCAAGGGGTATCGCGCAGGGCTTCATCAAAGGGCAGTGTCACCACCTGCTCCATCTGAAAGCCCCTGAGCAGACGCTCCCTGTCGGCGGCGGTGTTAATCAGTCCCGGTGTTTTTCCCAGAACCAGCGTGTCCGGATGACCGGAAAAGGTCACCACGCCGCAGGCGCATCCGTGGGCTCGGGACAGCTCTCGGCAGCGGCGCAGGAGGGCTTCATGCCCCACATGAACGCCGTCAAAGAAGCCCAGAGCGTAAATGTATTTTTCCATGGGTTTCAAACCTCGAAAAAGCTTTTAATCGTAGACATTGTGCCCGATTCGACGCAGGCTAAGCTCATAAATTCGCCCTCTTCACTGTAGGTACGGTACTTTCCGTCGGGCAGAGTCACCGAAAAGCTGTTGCCGTTGCGGCAGCGAAGGGTCTGCTTGGGCGTCAGGGTCACAGCAGGGAAACTCGCAAACATGGAATCCACCGGGCGAAGATACATTTCCGGGGTCTCGGATTCTAAGAGCATCTGAAGCTCCACAGAATCGGAAAGACCGTATTCCCCGGCGGAAACCCGGCGAAGCTCGGCCATACAGCCGCCGCAGCCGAGAGCTGCCCCAATATCCTTGCACAGGGTACGGATATAGGTGCCCTTGGAGCAGTGCACCCGCAGGTGTATATCGCTTCCCTCCATGGAAAGCAGAGTCAGCGCAAAGACCGTGATGGCTCGAGGCTGCCGCTCCACCTCCACGCCCTTGCGGGCAAGGTCATAGAGCTTGCGCCCGTCCACCTTGATGGCAGAATACATGGGGGGAATCTGCATGATTTCCCCGCGGAACTGCTGCAAAGCATCCTCCACCTGCGCCCTCGTCACCCGAACTTCCTTTTCTTCCAACACGGTGCCGGAAATATCCTCGGTATCGGTGGTGAGGCCTAAGCGCAGAACGGTTTCATAGACTTTCTCGGCATGCTCAAAAAATTCCACGCCCCGGGTGGCTCTGCCCACGAAAACAGGCAGCACCCCGGTTGCCATGGGGTCAAGGGTTCCGCCGTGGCCGATGCGGCGGGTGTTAAAAACCCGGCGCAGGCGAGCGGTCACATCCTGACTTGTCCAGCCGGCGGGCTTGTCCACAATGACGATTCCGTTCACTGCAATTCCTCCATGGCTTTGCGCACGGCCTTCTTTGCTTCCTCCCAGTCCAGGAAGAAGGTAGCACCGGCAGCGCCCTTGTGGCCGCCGCCGCCGAAGCGGGCAGTGACGGCAGCGCTGTCAAAGCCGGGCACGGAGCGCACGGACAGTTTCACCTGACCGAGTTTGCCCTGCCGCAGAGTTGCCGCCATCTTTACCCCCTCCACTGTGCGGGGGTAATTGCTGATGTTATCCATATCATCGGAGGTCACACCAAGCGCTTTTTCCGTCTCCTCGGGGATGGCACACAGGCACAGGCCGTTGCCGAAGCGCTCCATGTGCTCAATCATCCAGCCCTGCATACGGAGCTTGCTCATGGTGTTGGTCTCAAAATATTCCTGATTCATGCGAAAAATATCCGCGCCGGCATCAAAGCATTTCGCCGCCACCGAAAAGCTGTGTCCGGTGGTATTGGCAAAGCGGAAACAGCCGGTATCCATGGAAAGGCCGGTGTACACCGCCTCGGAAATTTCCTTATCCACGGGGCAGTTCATGGCGCTCAGGATGTCAAAAATCAGCTCGGCGCAGCTGGCGCTGCCCGGCTCCACGCACTCCAAGGGAGTAAAGGAAGCGGCTGTGCCGTGGTGGTCAATGCGAAGGGCTGTCAGCTGCGCCAGAGGAGCAAAGCTCTCAGGCAGCATATTGGCACTTGCCACATCGGTGCTGACAATGGTTGCCCCCTTCTGCGGCTCGGAAATTGTCAGTCCCTCGTGCAAAAAGGCAAACTTGGGGGTGATTTCCGGATTTTCCAGAATATAGGCCGTCTTTCCCAGCTTGCGAAGGCCCAGACACAGAGCCGCCGCCGAACCCACCGTATCGCCATCGGGGCGGCGGTGGGTGAGAATCAGAAAATTATCCTGCTCTGAAAGCCACCGGGCGCAATCAGGCTTCGTCAGACTCTTCATCATGCTTTACCTCAAGGGAGTTGATAAGCTCCAGCATATGGGCGCCATAGGTGATGGAGTCATCCGCCGCCCAGACAATCTCGGGGGCATAGCGCAGCTGCAAATTGTGCCCCAGTTCCCGGCGCAGATAGCCTGCAGCGGACTTTAAGCCCTGCATAATTTCCTTGGTGCGCTCATTCTGCAGGAAAGAAACATACACCTTGGTATAGCGCAGGTCGGGGGTGGTTTCCACGCGGGTGATGGAAATCATGGCATCGCCCACCCGGGGGTCTTTTACATTTCTCAGAAGCTTAGCCAGCTCCTTCTGAATTTCATCGTTGATTCTGTTAATTCGATTGGAAGCCATAATATAGTTTTCTCCGATTTTATAGTCGTTAATAAGGCATCAGGTATCAGGATTCAGGCATCAGTTTATATGCAGTATTCCATAAAGTCTGAAATTCTGATTGCTTCCGGTTAAAATAGGACTTGCTTTCGTTTAGCGTTCCCTGATACCTAATGTCTGATGCCTGTTGCCTGAAAACAGCCGCCGCACATAGCGGCGTCTGTTTTTCATAGTTATCTCTTCACTTCCTGCATCTGGAAGCACTCGAAGATGTCGCCTTCCTTGATGTCGTTGAACTTCACGACGCTCATGCCGCACTCATAGCCGGCAGTGACCTCCTTGGCGGCATCCTTGAAGCGCTGCAAAGAGCCAATCTCGCCCTCGTGAATGACAATGTTGTCACGCAGAATTCTGACCTGGCTGTCGCGGGCGACCTTGCCGTCCTTGACCATGACACCGGCGATGGTGCCCACGGCGCTGACCTTGTAGGTCATGCGGACTTCGGCGTGGCCGATGACAACTTCCTCAAACTTGGGAGCCAGCATGCCCTTCATGGCAGCCTCAATCTCGTCCACGGCATCATAGATAACGCGGTAGAAGCGCATATCCACATTGGCGCGCTGGCCGGATGCCTGAGCGGCAGCATCGGGGCGGACATTGAAGCCCACGATGATGGCACCGGCGGTGGAGGCCAGCAGAATATCGGACTCATTGATGGCACCGACACCGGCGTGAATCACGCGGACACGGACTTCCTCATTGGTCAGCTTCTCCAAGCTGGACTTGACGGCCTCGGCAGAGCCCTGCACATCGGCCTTGACAATCAGAGGCAGCTCCTTCATCTCGCCCTCCTGCATACGGGCAAAGAGGTTATCCAGGGTGACTTTCTGGTTCAGGGCATTGAGGGCATCCTTCTCGGCCTGACGGCGCTGCTCCACCAGCTCACGAGCCATACGCTCGTCCGTGACCACATTGAACTCGTCACCGGGGGCGGGCACATCGGCAAGGCCGGTAATCTCCACGGGGGTGGAGGGGCCGGCAGCCTTCACGGTGCGACCCTTGTCATTGGTCATCACACGCACACGGCCAACGGCGGTGCCTGCAATGATGATATCGCCCTGCTTCAGGGTGCCGTTCTGCACCAACAGTGTTGCGATGGGGCCGCGGGTCTTGTCCAGTCTTGCTTCGATGACGGTACCCTTACCGCGGCGGTCGGGGTTGGCCTTCAGCTCCTGCATCTCAGCGGTCAGGATGACCATTTCCAGCAGATTGTCAAGACCCATACCCGTCTTTGCGGAAATGGGACAGATAACCGTATCGCCGCCCCACTCCTCGGGGATGAGGTCGTACTCGGTCAGCTGCTGCTTGATGCGGTCGGGGTTGGCGGTGGGCTTATCCATCTTGTTGATGGCAACAATCACGGGAACCTTGGCGGCCTTGGCGTGATTGATGGATTCCACGGTCTGGGGCATGATGCCGTCATCGGCAGCGACCACCAGAATGGCAATATCGGTGCACATAGCACCGCGGGCACGCATGGAAGTAAAGGCAGCGTGGCCGGGGGTATCCAGGAAGGTGACGGAGTTTCCGTTCACATCCACGGTGTAAGCGCCGATGTGCTGGGTGATGCCGCCTGCCTCACCGGCAGTGACGGAAGTCTGGCGGATGGCATCCAGAAGGGAGGTCTTGCCGTGGTCAACATGACCCATGACAACCACCACGGGAGCGCGGGTGACCAGCTCGTCGGCGGAGTCCACATGATCGTCGATGATACGCTCTTCGATGGTGACGGTGATTTCCTTCTCCACCTTGCAGCCCATCTCGGTAGCCACATACTCGGCGGTATCAAAATCAATAGTCTGGTTGATGCCGGCCATGACACCGTTCTTCATCAGAAGCTTGATAACCTCGCCGGCGGTCTTCTTCATCCGGGAAGCCAGCTCGCCAACGGTAATTTCATCGGGAATCTTGACGGTGAGGGGAGCCTTGCGGGCAACCTCCATCTGGAGGCGGCGCAACTTCTCCTGCTCCTCGTTGCGGGACTTATTGCCCTTGAACTTATTGTCCTTCTTATTCTGCTGCTGACCCTTCTTGCCGCCGATACGCTGCTTGCCGCCCTGATAATTCTGGACGCGCTCGCTCACCAGCTCATCGGCGTGGTCATCAAAGCGGGCTGCATTGACCTGCACAGCGGAGGTATCCACGATGCGGCGCTCACGCTTGCGCTCAGGTTCCTTGGGTTTCTCGGGCTGGGGCTTGGCGGCGGGAGCCTGAGAAGGGGCAGCCTGGGCGGGCTTATTGGGAGCGGACTGCTGGGGTTTTCCCTGCTGGGGCTTCGCAGCAGGCTTCTCGGGCTTAGCCTCCTTGGGTGCCTCAGCCTTGGGCGCTTCTGCCTTGGGCACCGTAGCAGCCTGGGCAAACACAACCTCCAGAGAAGAAATCTGGTGGGTTCTGGTGATATGGTCAAACACCGCATTCAGCTCATCATCCGTGAGCACCTGGGTGTTAGACTTGGGCTTTTCATAATACTTGGAGATGATATCCCCGATTTCCTTGGGCGTTACACCGAAATCGGATGCTACCTCTTTCACTCGATACTTCACAATACTCATATATTAAACGCACCTCCAAAACAAACTCATAACAAGCACCGAAAATGCTTACGCACTTCCCGTGCACAACTTAAACACGATTCTTTTTGCCGAAGCGCACATTCTTCTGATGTGCCTTGGCCTCCTTGGCATGGAGCTTCTGCTTGGCCGATTTCTCCGCAAGGGCTGCAAGGGCATCGGCATACTTGTCGGGATTCCCCAGCGCCTTGACCATGGCAAGTGCCATGGACGGGTCGGTGATGGCCGCAATGGCAAGACTGGTTCTTCCCACGATGAAGCCCATCTCGTCCTTGGTCGCCGGAATGCGGATGGCCTGCTGTTGGGTTCCTGCCACAAAGCTCTTGGCTCTGCGCCATGTATGGTCAGAGGCATCCGATGCCACAATCACCAGATACCCTTTGCCCGTGCGGGTGATGGCACCCACAGGCTCTTCGCCCAGCTCGCAAAGACCGGCCTTCCGCGCCAGTGCCAGATAATTCAGTGCATCAGCCATTTTGCGCCATCTCCTTCTCCAGCCGCTCGTAGACGGTCTCGGGGATGGTAACCTCCAGGCTGCGGTCTAAGCTCTTGGAGCGAAGTGCTTTTCTAAGACACTCCATATCGGGGCAGATATATGCGCCCCGTCCGGGGGCTTTGCCGCTGAAATCCAGACTAACCGTGCCGTCCGTACCGCGAACCACGCGAATCAGCTCACGCTTGGCCTTGCGCTCCCGGCAGCCCATGCACTGGCGCTGTGGGATTTTCTTCTGCATGGCTACCCCTTCTTACTGAGCCTGTGCGGCGGACACGGGCTTAATGTCAATCTTGTAGCCGGTCAGGCGGGCAGCCAGACGGGCGTTCTGACCCTCCTTGCCGATGGCAAGGGAAAGCTGGTCATCGGGCACCACCACAGCGCAGGCCTTCTGGCCGGGCACCAAGGTCACGGATACCACATCGGCGGGGCTCAGCGCGGCCTTGACATATTCGCAGGGATCCTCGCTCCAGACCACAATCTCAATCTTCTCACCGTGGAGTTCCTCCACAACGGCGCTGACACGGCCGCCTCTGGGGCCCACACAGGCACCCACGGGGTCGATGCCCTCCATAGCTGCACGCACAGCCATCTTGGAGCGGGAGCCTGCCTCACGGGCGATATTGCGAATCTCCACCTGACCATCGGCAATCTCGGGAGTCTCCAGTTCAAAGAGTCTGCGAACCAGATTGGGATGGGTGCGGGAAACCGTAATCTGTGCACCGCGGCGGGGCTGGTGAACACCCAGCACATACACACGGATAAGGTCGCCCACGCGGTAGCTTTCACCGGGAATCTGCTCAGACACGGGAAGCACTGCTTCGGACGCATCGCCGCCCTGACCCACACGGACAATCAGGTCTCCGTTGGGCTCAGCGCGCTCCACGGTGCCAGTCAGCAGCTCCTGAGTTTTGCCGGAGTAGGTCTCATAGACCACGCCGCGCTCCGCCTCACGGATGCCCTGAATGACCACCTGCTTGGCAGTCTGGGCTGCAATGCGGCCGAACTTGGCAATGTCCACGGGAATGGAAATGCTGTCACCCACCTGTGCATCCTCGCGGATATTGCGGGCAGCATCCACAGTCATTTCCAGTGCAGTGTCGGTCAGCTCCTCCACCACGGTCATAATCTTGAACATGCGCAGGCCCTTCTCGTCCAGCTCCACGACCACATTCTCAGCGGGAACATCACGATGATCCTCGCGATCCTTGCGGTAAGCATTGGTCAGGGCCTGCTTCAGGCGCTCCACCATGTAGTCAACAGGGATGCCCTTAATCTTCTCCAAATCGCGCAGGCTTGCAAAAATCTCTGCTCCGATGTCCACCTTGGGAGCTTCTGCCTGCTTCTTTCTCGTTCTTCCGGCCATTTCTATATCCTCCTATCAGAATTCCACCCGAAGCCGCACCAGAGCGACCTGGGATTTTTCAAATGTAATGGTTTGCTTGCCCGCTTCCACGGTGACTTTGCCTTCATCATAGCCGCGAAGCACTGCGGGAATTTCTTTCAGCCCGTTATAGGGGCGGTAGAGCTTGACGGTGACGGGACTGCCCATGAAACGCGCGAAGTCCTCGGGTCGTTTCAGCGGTCGCTCCAGTCCGGCGGAGCACACCTCAAAGACATAGCTTCCGTCAATGGGATCGGCTTCATCCAGAACAGGATCCATGGCGCGGGAAACGGCCTCGCAGTCGTCAATATCCACACCGCCGTCCTTATCTAAGTACAGCCGCAGGAAATAGTCGCTGCCCTCGCGGACATACTCCACATCCCACAGGCAGCACCCCCGGGCTTCCACAATGGGCTTTGCAAGCTCTGCAACAATATCGGTTACCTTCATTTTCACACTCCTAATGCGTAAGCATCAAGAAAAGAGAGGGGCGAACCCCTCTCTTTCCATACAACTCACTCTTATCAAGTGGATTATAACACCAAAGGGGCAAAAATGCAAGAGGTAATTCCAAAAACAGGCGACAAAATCAATCTTTTTCCTGCACGGAATCCCCTACGGCAGCATATTCTCCCCGCCGTCCGATGCATAAAGCTCCTCAATCACATCTTCATAATAAACGCGCTTGGCAACCACCACAAACCGACCGTTCTTGTGCTGATACGCACAGGTGATTAGGGTCAGCAGGTCATCATCATAGGTTACATCCTCCCCCATGTCGATGGTGGATGCCTCCATGCAGCGGTCAACATAGTCTTCAAAGCGTCCACGGGTCAGGTCACCGCCATAGGTGTAGAAGCGGAAAGCCTCCTCGTCGTCGGCATAGTGGATGCTCTCATAGAATGCGGCAACCACCTGATACACGCCGGAATAGTACAGCGTTTCAAACCGGATATAGGGATGCTGGTCGGCAAAGACCTGCCCCTCATAGCTCAGCAGCGGTGCGAACACCGTGCCGTTTTGCATATTGTGACCGTAAATCATCACATTTTTGCTCAGAGGATTGCAGCCGCCGTCCATGAAGGGGACACCGGTAGCGGATGATTTGCCGGAGAAATCACGGTAGAGGTAAAACTCCGGGTCATCGGGAGAATGCATGATGGGATAGCTCAAGCCGATTTCCTTGCAGCTGAGCCAACCCACAAAATCACCGTTTTGCTCCAGTAGAGGAGAGAATTTATCCCGGTTGATTTCCTCCGGTTCCGTCTGCTCAGGTATTTCGTTTTGGGTAAGCTCGGAATCCGGCATTTCCCCGGTGGGCTCGGTATGCTTCGGCTTCTGCTTTTTCACCGTGACCAGACCCACGGTGGGCTTGGTCGCCTCCGCCAGTGCTTCCAGCCGTCTGGCATCGCGCAGGGCCGTTGCCTGAAACATCAGGTACCAAATCGTACTGGCAAGAAATATAAGACTTAAAACCGCGATGGCAATTTGCCGCCAATACTGTTTCATAGGTTCTCGACTCCATAAAGATTTACCGGATAGGCTCAGGCCTATCCGGTAAGCAGATTGCTAAGTAAGCTTAGTTCTCCTTCTTGCGGCTGGTCAGGGACACAGCAGCCAGACCAGTCAGAGACAGGCCGGAGATGTAGGGCAGAGCGGCGATGACATCAGCCACGCCGGTCTTGGGGGACTCATCCATCTCGTGAGCAGCCTCGGTGGTAGCGGCAGTGGTGGGAGCGGCGGTGGTAGCAGCGGTGGTAGCGACAGTGGTGGGAGCCTCGGTGGGAACCTCGACAACCTCAGTGGTCTTCTTGCCGCAAGCGGCCAGAGCCAGCACCATGACAACCAGCAGAGCGATAGCGGTGAACTTTTTCATAATAATTGCCTCCGTTTTCTATATTGGATTGAAATTATATTTATATAACCCTCGCGGGTAAATTACATTAAAAATCGCACTTGGCGGCGATATAGGACTTCAGCTCGCTGATGGGGACACGAACCTGCTCCATGGTGTCGCGGTCACGGACGGTGACGCAGTCATCGGCAGGGGTGTTCTCGTCACCCACGGTCTGGAAGTCCACGGTGATGCACAGGGGAGTGCCGATTTCGTCCTCGCGGCGGTAGCGCTTGCCGATGGAACCGGCATCATCAAAGTCCACCATGAAGTCGTGGCGCAGCATCTTGTAGATTTCCTCTGCCTTGGGGCTGAGCTTCTTGCTCAGGGGCAGGACAGCGGCCTTAAAGGGAGCCAGAGCCGGATGCAGGTGCAGCACGGTGCGGATACCGTCCTTGCCGTTCTTGTCCTGACCCCCAACCTCTTCGTCATAAGCCTCGCACAGGAAGGCCAGTGCCACACGGTCACAGCCAAGGCTGGGCTCGATGACATAGGGGATGTAGTGCTCGTTGCGCTCCTGATCGTAGTACTCAAGGCTCTTGCCGGAGGCCTCCTGATGGCGGCCCAGGTCGTAGTTGGTACGGTCGGCAATGCCCCACAGCTCGCCCCAGCCGGAGCCGAAGGGGAACTGATACTCAATATCGGTGGTAGCGCGGGAGTAGAATGCCAGCTCTGCGGGCTCATGGTCACGCAGGCGCAGGCTCTCTTCCTTGATGCCCAGAGAAGTCAGGAAGTTCTTGCAGTAGTCCTTCCAGTAGGCGAACCACTCAAGGTCTGTACCGGGCTGGCAGAAGAATTCGCACTCCATCTGCTCGAACTCGCGGGTACGGAAGGTGAAGTTGCCGGGGGTAATTTCATTGCGGAAGGCCTTGCCGACCTGGCAGACACCGAAGGGCAGCTTCTTGCGGGTAGTGCGCTGGATATTGGCGAAGTTCACGAAAATACCCTGCGCGGTCTCGGGGCGAAGATACACGGTGGAGGAAGAATCCTCAGTGACACCAATCTGGGTTTTGAACATCAGATTGAACTTGCGGATGGGGGTGAAGTGATGCTTGCCGCAGTTGGGGCAGACAACATCCTCGTGTTCGGCAACGAAGGCATCCATCTCCTCGAAACTCATGGCATCCACATTGACGCCCTTGCCGCTTTCGGAAGACTCAATCAGCTTGTCCGCTCTCTGGCGGGAGCCGCAGCCCTTGCAGTCAACCAGAGGGTCGGAGAAGTTTCCCACATGCCCGGTGGTCACCCAGGTGGTGGGGTTCATCAGGATGGCGGCATCCAGACCCACATTATATTCAGACTCCTGAACGAATTTCTTCAGCCAGGCTTTTTTGACATTGTTCTTAAATTCCACGCCCAGAGGACCGTAGTCCCAGGCGTTGGCAAGACCGCCGTAAATCTCAGAACCGGCGTACACATAACCGCGGTTCTTGCACAGATTTACAATCATGTCCAGTGTCTTTTCACTGTTTTTCATGCTCGTTCTTTTCCTCCATGACTTACCTACAGATAGTCAGTATCATTATACAGGCAGTCTTTCGCAAAATCAAGGAATATTTTCCATATATCATTCCATTTGGCGGAAATATTTTCTCTATTTCTCGGAAGTGCAACAAAAGTGTGACAAATCTCAAGAAAAACGCCCTTGTTTTATGGCTGAAATCAGAAAAAACAAAAAGATAATTGACAAATTTTGTTTGTATGCTATGATTTTTTGGAAGGGAGGATACACACATGAGAATTATGGCAGTTGACGACGAAGCACTCCCTTTGTCGCTTTTGGTATCTTCCATCCGCAAGGCCGTCCCCGAGGCTGACATCACCGCCTGTTCCCTGCCCGGCGATGCACTGAATGCTGCCCGGCAAGGTGCCTTTGATGTGGTATTCACCGACATCCAGATGCCGGGCATGACCGGGCTGGAGCTGGCACGCAGCATCAAAAAGCTGCACCCCACCACCAATGTTATTTTCGTCACGGCATACAACCACTATCAGGGCGAGGCTCTGCACCTGCATGCCAGTGATTATCTGGAAAAGCCCGTAACGCCTGCCGCCGTGCGGGAGGCCATGGACAATCTGCTCTTCGCTCCGCAGGAAGAGGACGCAGGCATTTTCGCCCGCACCTTCGGCAATTTTGACCTCTTTGTCAACAAGACCCCCGTGGTTTTCCGCCGGGGCAAATGCAAGGAGTTTCTCGCCTACCTCATCGATCGGGAAGGTGCCGTGGTCAGCCGCAAGGAAATCGCCTCCGTACTCTTCGAGGATGGCAGCTTCAACCGCACGCAGCAGCAGTACCTGTCCCATATTGCCAGATTCCTGGCAGAGGATTTACAGGCGGCAGGTGCCGGGAATCTGCTCGTGTGTAAGGGCGGCACCTACAGCGTGGATTTACATACCTTCCACTGCGATGCCTATGACTATCTGTCAGGAAAACCCGAGGCCGCGAACCTCTTCACGGGGGAATATATGCAGCAGTACAGCTGGGCAGAAGACCGCATCGGACAGTTTTATTAAAAGATTTCTTTCCCTCGCAGTAGTCAGTTATCCGTAGTCTGTGACGCATAATCCAGGTGCAAGCGGCTAATAGCCGCCCCTACGCCGAAAGTCGATAACCGGCCAAACAACAACCGACTGCTGCAGGCGAAGCAGGCCTGCATTGGCGAAAAACGGCAAAAAAAGGAAGGCACTCGGACGAGTGCCTTCCTTTTTTGCTTATGTAGGAAATTACTTCTCCAGAGCCTTGTAGGTGCAGGCAGCCAGAGCAGCGCCAACCAGAGGACCAACGATGAAGACCCACAGAGCAGCCAGAGGAGCGGTGTTGCCGTAGACAACTGCTGCGAAGATAGCGGGGCCGACGGAGCGGGCGGGGTTGACGGAGGTACCGGTCAGGCCGATGCCCAGGATGTGCACGAAGGTCAGGGTCAGGCCGATGACCAGGCCACCGAAGGAGCCGTGGCCGGCCTTCTTGGAGGTGACACCCAGAATGGTCAGAACGAAGACATAGGTCAGGACAATCTCAACCAGCAGACCTGCAACAGCGGAGCCGTTAACACCTGCCAGACCGTTGGAGCCGAAGCCACCGGTCATGTCCTTCACGCCGCCCAGGCCGAAGATGGCAGCCAGCACAGCAGCGCCGACCAGGCCACCGACCAGCTGTGCGCAGACATAGCCGACGAAGTCCTTCTTGTCCATACCGCCGGACATCAGAACACCCAGAGAAACAGCGGGGTTGATGTGGCAGCCGGAGATATTGCCAACGCAATATGCCATGGAAACGATGCTCAGGCCGAAGGCCAGAGCGGTCAGGATGTAGCCGCAACCGTTTGCAGCATCACAGCCGACCAGCATTGCAGTGCCGCAGCCCAGAGCGGTCAGGGTAGCGGTACCAATGACTTCTGCAAGATACTTTTTCATAAAGAATCTCTCCTTTTCGTTTTTCGCATCGGCAAAACGCCGATTGCGTGGTTTATGATGGACACCGCCGAAGCGGTTTTCCATATTCTCCCGTTATTTTACCTCCGATTGTTGACCATATGTTGACCAAAAGATGCTCAACACTCGGAATTATCGGGAATCGGGGCATACTCGGCGGGCAAATCCTCCGCCATCATCCTGTAAATCCGCTCGCCCAGCTCGACAGTGGTCTTTCCGGCCTGCTGCTCGGGGGTGATGACATCCAGAATATGAACCTCGATATCCGTGTGGCGCAGGTGCTTGATATTGCGCATAACCTTGTTGGTATTCTGCAGGGTACACACCACAATGGGCACATGCGCCTTGGTGGCGATTTTCAGCGCACCGGGGCGGAAATGCTGCAGATGACCGTCCAGACTGGTGTAGCCCTCCGGGAAGATGCACAGCGACAGCTCGTCATCCTCCAGAAGACGAACACATTTCAAGATGGTTTTCAGTCCCTCGCGGTTATTATCCCTGTCCATCAGCGGGCAGGCAAGCTGATGCATGACTTTACCCACCACGAACATATCCTTGTTTTCCTTCTTGGAGACGAAGGACATCTGCATTTTCTCAAAAGGGAAATACAGGGCGGGAATATCCATCTCATGCAGGTGGTTGGACACCACCAAGAAACGACCCTCGGTGGGACGCTTTTCCAGCCCGGTCACATGAAAACGCATACCCAGGATGGTACAGAAGGCGTGGGCGTACACGCCCACGATTTTGCGAAATCTGGGGTCATCATGTTCAACCGGGGTGTCCATATCCACCTTGCTCAGCAGATAGAACAGATATCCGACTGCCAGACCCAGCAGTACAAGGAAGCACCCGGCAAAGCTCACAGGCCAGAGCCAGAGCCAATGGATGTACGCCATCCCGGACAGATAGCTGATAATGCCGCCCAGCAGCGCGGATAAAACACATATTGTATTCAGGAGCATGGATAATCCTCCGGTTTTTCAGTTCTTTTCGCCATTATACCCCGTGATGCCCCATATGACAAGGACAATTTTTGCTTCGGACAAATTTAGGGGGTAGCATTCGGGCGTACAAATTGGTATAATACCACATTATATACCTTTCACATATCAGAAAGAAGGATTTATTTCATGAGTCTCAGTACCGGCGCTCCCTGGACCGCATTCTACGGCAACACCCCCAAGCATCTGGACTACCCCCACAAGACCATGTACCAGATGGTCGCCTCCGCCGCAAAAAAGCACCCCGATAACACCGCCTATATCTTCATGGGCAAAAAAACCAGCTACAAAGCTTTCATGGCCCGCATTGAGGCCGCCGCCAAGGGTCTGACCGCCATGGGCATCACCGCAGGTGACAAGGTCACCATCTGCATGGCAAACACCCCGCAGGCGCTGGACTGCTTCTATGCCCTCAACCGCATCGGTGCCATCCCCAACATGATTCACCCCCTGTCCGCCCCGGAGGAAATCGCTTTCTACCTCAATTTCTCCGAGTCCAAGGCCGTTCTGACCCTCGACCAGTTCTACGGCAAAATTGACTCCATCCGCACGAAGCTCGAAAAGCCCTGCACCATCCTCATCGCCAAGGTAGCCGATGAGCTGCCCACGGCGCTGTCCCTGCTCTACCCCATGACCAAGGGCGCAAGAGCCATCCCCAAGCTTCCCAAGTCCGGCTACACCCTGTGGTACGACATGGTGGCAAAGGGAAAGAACACCGTCCTGCCCGAGGTGAGCGGGCACTACAATGACTGCGGTGCCATCCTCTACTCCGGCGGCACAACCGGCACCACCAAGGGCATCCAGCTGAGCAACCTCAATTTCAACGCCCTTGCCATGCAGACCATCGCCGCCTCCGGCTTCGGCACGGTGGAGGGCATGAAGATGCTGTCCGTCATGCCCGTGTTCCACGGCTTTGGTCTGGGCATCGGCATTCACACCCCCCTGATTGACGGTGCAACCTGCATCTTGGTGCCTCAGTTCAACATCAAGACCTATGCCTCCACTTTATTAAAGTACAAGCCCAATCTGATTCCCGGTGTGCCCACCCTGTTTGAAGCGCTCCTGCGCTCCGAGAATCTGGAAAAGGCTGACCTGAGCTTCCTCAAGGGCATCTTCTCCGGCGGCGACAGCCTGAGCCCGGAGCTTAAAAAGAAGGTGGACACCTTCCTGCATGAGCACGGCTGCACCGAGCAGATTCGGGAGGGCTACGGCACTACCGAGTGCGTCACCGCCTCCTGCCTGACCCCCAAGGATTACGCCCGCTCCGGCTCCATCGGCGTACCCTTCCCCGACACCTACTATAAAATCGTCGCTCCCGGTACCACCGATGAGGTGGAGGCCTCCCGCGAGGGTGAAATCTGCATCTCCGGCCCCACGGTCATGCTGGGCTATATGAAGAACCCCGAGGAGACCGCCCAGACCCTGCGTCGCCACGGCGACGGACGCATCTGGCTACACACGGGCGATTTGGGCTTCATGGATTCCGATGGTTTTGTCTACTTCCGTCAGAGAATGAAGCGCATGATTATCACCTCCGGCTACAATGTGTACCCCAGCCAGCTGGAGAACATCATTGACGGCCACGAGAAAGTGCTCCTGTCCTGTGTCATCGGTGTGAAGGATCCCTACCGTGTCCAGCGGGTCAAGGCATATGTGGTGCCCATGCCCGGCGTGGAGCCCACCGAAGAGCTGAAGAAAGAAATTCTCGACTACTGCGCCGGGCATATCGCCAAGTACGCCATGCCCAGAGAGCTGGAATTCCGCACAGAGCTTCCCAAGACTCTGGTGGGCAAGGTTGCCTACCGTGTGCTGGAGGAAGAAGCAGAAAATGCTGAGAAAGCAAAGGTATAAATGAAAAATCGCATTTGGGAGCTGGATGCCGCCCGGGGACTGTTCCTCATCGGCATGATGGTGATTCACCTGATTTTTGATTTGGTGGATTTATACGGCGTGTGGGAAATAACCTTGCCCGCGTGGTATCTGTTTTTCAAGAATAACTTCGGTGCCGTATTTCTGGTGCTGTCGGGTCTTTCCGCCACATTGGGGCATCACCCCGTGAAGCGGGGCATTCAGGTGCTCTGCGGCGGACTGATTGTCAGCGCCGTGACGGTGGGAATGTACCTGATGGGCTTTGCCGAAAAGTACATCATCATCTACTTCGGCGTGCTGCACTGTCTGGGCGTGTGCATGCTGCTCTGGCCGCTGCTGCGCAAGCTCCCCACGGGCGTGCTTGCCCTGCTCGGCATCCTTTTCTGGGCTGTGGGTATCTACCTGCGGGGGGTGTATTTTGACACGCCTTGGCTGATTATCTTCGGCTTTGCCCCCCGATGGTTTGCTTCGTCGGACTATTTCCCTCTGTTTCCCAGCCTGGGATATTTCCTGCTGGGTGCCTGTCTGGGGCGCACGGTGTACAAAGATAAGGTCAGCCGCTTCCCGAATTACGCAAAGCATTTTCGTCTGCTGCAATGGGGCGGGCGGAACAGCCTGCTCATCTATCTGCTGCACCAGCCTATTCTGGCCGCTGCCGTGGCAGCCTACGCCTATATCTTAGGAGCTTCCCTATGAAAAAAGACTTGTTTCTGACCCCTGCTGCCCTGGCACTGGGGCTTGCAGGGTTCACCCTGCGCAATTTCCTGTACCGCGGCTATCTGGAAGAGAGCGGTCTTTTGCGGGGCAGCAGCCTGTCCATGGCACTGTTTGGGCTGGCTGTTGCTGCCGTGGCAGTGTTTGCCGTCAGTGTGTTTGGTCGGGATTTGCGCCCTGTGGCCGTCCCCCGCGCGCTGACCGCTGTGGGCGAGGGCGTATTTGCCCTGTCACTGGTCACATCGGCAATCTGCCTGCCCGAGGGCAGTCTGGCGGTTTTGGAGCCTCTGGTTCTGCCGCTGGGAGCCGTGGCCGCCGCCGCGCTTTTCTACGGTGCCATCTGCACTTGGCGGAGAGGGGAAACGCCCTTCCTTCCCTATGCCGTTACCACAGTATATCTGTGCGTGTATATGCTGGCGCGCTATCGGATGTGGAGTGCCCGCCCGCAGATTATGGACTTTGCTTTTGATATGCTGGCCTGCGTGTCCATAACCCTGACGGCGTACCACCGCTGTGACAGCCTGTGCAATGCAGGCAAGCGGAAGGCCGTGTATTTTTACAGCTTATGTGCCCTCACTGCCTGCATGACCGCTCTGGCATGGGGCGAGGCTCCATGGCTGTATATCGGCGGCGCTCTCTTCGCCGCCACATCCCGAGAAAGGCTGTAATCACTCATGAATCTACCCGAAAATGTAGCCGCCGCCATCGAAAAGCTGGAGCTTGCAGGATTCCCTGCCTATGCTGTGGGCGGCTGTGTGCGCGACCGGCTTCTGGGGGAGCCCGCCCACGACTATGACCTGTGCACCGCCGCAACCCCCGCGCAGATTCGCGGAGTTTTCGCAGAGCGCAATCAGGTTCTGGCCGGGGAAAAGCACGGCACCGTGGGCATCATTTTCGGGCAGGAGGTCGTGGAAATCACCACCTTCCGCACGGAGGGCGGCTATGCCGATTCCCGGCACCCGAACTGGGTGGCCTTCGTTTCGGACATCACCGAGGATTTGAGCCGACGGGATTTCACCGTCAACGCCATGGCCTACTCCCCCACGAGGGGACTGTGCGACCCCTTCGGTGGGCAGGAGGATTTGAAAAAAGGCATCATCCGCGCCGTGGGAACTCCCGAAAAGCGGTTTTCCGAAGATGCGCTTCGGATTCTGCGGGGACTGCGCTTTGCCGCCCGGCTGGACTTCGCCATTGAAAAAGCCACCTTCGCTGCCATGCTCGCCCAAAAGGACAGCCTTAACTGCCTTGCGCGGGAGCGGGTTTTTGAGGAGCTGGGAAAGCTTTTGCTGTGCGTGGATGCCGAAAAGCTTGTGCGCTTCGCTCCCATATTATCCGCCGCCATCGGGGAACTGGCACCCATGGTGGGTTTTAATCAGCGCTCTCCCCACCACGCCTACGATGTATTCACCCACACAGCCTATGTTGTGGAGAATGTGCCGGGCACACTCCCGCTTCGCTGGGCGGCGCTGCTGCACGATGTGGGAAAACCTGCCTGCTTTACCCGGGATGCCACCGGCCGCGGCCACTTCTACGGTCATGCCAAGGTCGGCGCGCAGATGGCAGATGACATTCTGCGCAAGCTGAAAGCGCCCACCGCCCTGCGGGAAAATGTGGTGTTTCTGATTGCAAACCACATGACAAAGCTGACGGAGGATAAAAAACTGCTCAAACGCTGCTGCGCCAAGTGGGGCATGGCGTGTGTCCGGCAGCTCCTTTCCTTGCAGCGCGCCGACATGGGCAGCAAGGGCACGGGAGAATTCCGGGATGATGATTTATTTGCGAGAATTGAGAGCACCCTGTGCGAAATTGAGGCAGAAAACGCCTGTCTTTCCCTGAAAGATTTAGCCGTCCGCGGTCAGGATATGATGGCACTGGGACTGCAAGGCAGTGCCATCGGGCAAACCCTCAATATGCTTCTCGATGCTGTCATTGACGAGCGGATACCCAATGAAAAGGCGGCGCTGCTGGCCGTCGCGAAGAACCTTATGGAGAACAAACATGGCATTTGATGCATTCTTTTTAACCGCAGTGCTGGACGAAATTCGGGATAAATGTATCGGCGCCCGAGTGGACAAGCTCCACCAGCCCAGCCGAGATACTCTCGTGATGCTCCTGCGCGGGCAGACGAGGGAAAAGCTCCTATTCGTCGCCAATCCCACCGCGCCCCGAGTGCATCTGACCGCCATCTCCCCGGAAAATCCCGCCGAGCCGCCCATGTTCTGCATGCTTCTGCGAAAGCATCTTTTGGGCGGAAAGCTTCTGGAAATCACCCAGCTTCCCATGGAGCGGTGCTGCAGCTTCGTGTTTGAATGCACCGACGAAATGGGTGACCGAGTGCGCAAAACCCTCACCTTTGAGATGATGGGAAGAACCTGCAATCTGTATCTGGTGTCCGCCGACGGTGTCATTTTAGACTGCCTGCGCCGGGTGGGACTGGACGAAACCGCACGCCCCGCCCTGCCGGGACTGAGGTATCAGCTTCCCGCCCCTGTGGAAAAACGCAACCCCGCCGCAGGGGAGAATTTTGATGGCTTCACAGCCATCCCCGGTGCGGATTTGCTCAGTGCACGGCTCATGGACAGCTTCGGAGGGCTGTCACCTCTTGTATGCCGGGAAGCGGCGCTGGCTGTGGCCGGGGACATTGATGCCCGAATGGAAGACCTGCCCGCCGATGGAGAAGCCCGCCTTGCGGATTTCTTCGACACCCACATTCACGCCCCTGCGCCCTATCTTTACACCGCCCCGGACGGCACGCCGAAGCAGTTTGCCTTCTGCCCCATTGCCGAGTATGGGGAAAGTAAACAATGCGAAAGCTTCAGTTCTCTTTTAGATGGATTCTATGCCCTGCGGGATCATCGGGACACCATGCGCCAGAAGAGCCAGAGCCTGCGAAAGAGTGTGCAGAATCAGTGCGCGAGATTAGAACGCAAGATGGTGATGCAGGAAAAAGAGCTCACTGCCACCTATGACCGGGAGCGCCTGCGTCAGCTTGGCGACATTCTCACCGCCAACCTCCACCGCATTGTGAAGGGGCAGACCAAAGTCACCTGCGAGGATTTCTATGACGAGAATATGGCTCCGGTGGATATTCCCCTGAGTCCCATTCTCTCCCCCCAGGGCAACGCCGCCAAGTTCTACAAGGACTATACCCGCATGAAGAATGCCGAGAAGGAGCTGACAAAACAGCTGGAAATCGGTCAGGGAGAGCTGGAATACCTGAAAAGTGTGCTGGAAGAGCTGAACCGCGCAGGCTCCGAAGCAGAACTGGAGGAAATCCGTCAGGAGCTCTTCGCGGGGGGGTATGTCCGGCTGGACAGCGCCCGCAAACGCATGAAGCAGAGCAAGCTCCCACCCCTGCGCTTTGAGTCCACCGACGGTTTCCCCATCTATGTGGGACGGAACAACCGCCAGAATGACGAGCTGACCTTCAAGCTGGCTCGCAAGGACGATGTGTGGTGCCACGCCTCCAAGATTCACGGAAGCCATGTCATCATCTCCTGCTGCGGACAAAATCCCCCGGATAACACCGTCACCCAGGCCGCCCAGTTGGCCGCCTACTACTCCGGTAGCGGTAGCGGCAGCAATGTTGCTGTGGATGTGACCACTGTCAAGCAGGTGAAGAAGACCCCCGGCGGCAAGCCCGGCATGGTGATTTACCACACCTACCGCACTGCCATCGTAAACCCCTATCCCGATATCCGCATCGACCCCCTGAACGCAGAATAAATGCACCCCCGCCACCCGTTTCCACGGGTGGCGGGGGCGTGTTTATAAAGAAATCTTTCGCGAAGTTGAAAGTTGAAAATGGAAAATTGAAAGTAAAGAAGTCCCTTCGGGATATGTTCAGAAAATTATGCCTGAATTCTTTTTAATCGTGCGAAGCACACAATCATTTTCAATTCTCAACTATCCATTTTCAACGGAACAAAAGCTCCCTATAACTTCCTTATAGCTCCTCCCGGTCATACAGTGGGATGGAGTTAATGCCGTACTGGGGGGCATAGCGCACAGAGCGGATAGTCTTATAGGGTGGGCCGAAACGGGCAAGATACCCGAATAAGTTTACATAATTTAATAGATCGTCCTTTTCCTCCACCATGGCCTCCATGACAAACTGTGCAGCCCGGGTATCTGCCAGCGCCTGATGGGCATTGCAGCAGCGCTCCGACAGGCCATAGCCTATAATGGCATCGGCCAGCTTGTGGGGCTTGGGGCGGCGGTCACGGTAAACCGTCAGTAAATCCAGCTTATCCTTGCCCTGCAAGATATCGGGATTGCCGTATTTCAAGAGGGTATAGTACAGAAAACTCAAATCAAAGTGAGCATTGTAGGCAACAAGCAGGGTATGCCCCGCCGTCAGATGCGCCAAATCCGAGATAAACTGCTCTTTCGGGATGCCGCACCGCGCCACATCCTCCGTGGTGATGCCCGTCAGGCGGGTGATTTCCGGGGGAACGGTCTTCCCCGGGGGCAGACTAATCAGTTCATCGTAAACCTCCTGCTCCCCATTTCGGGTCAGCACCACAGCGGAGAACTGGATAATCTCGCACAAATCCGCCCGCAGACCCGTGGTCTCCGTGTCGAAGACCAGAACCTTGTCATAGTGATTCAGAAGCTCCATTTACAGTTCCCTTGCCCGCTTGAATTTACTCTTGGGTTCCGGAGATAACCCGTACTGTGCCGCCAGCAGCGCCGCAAATGCCGCCGCATCGGCATCGCGCCCCGATTTCAGCTCCACTTCCAGCTCCAGAAGGGGCGTTTTTCTGTCCTCACGGAAGAGAATCCCCTCGTCCAGCGCCAGCTCCAGCTTGCTTTCACCGAATGCCACATCGACAGCCAGCCGGGTAAAGGCCGCCCCGCAGATGGGGATTACGCCCCCGGCGGTGAAATTAAGAAGCTCTGACGGTGCACCCAGCGCGACCAGCTTCGGCACCGCGCCCATGATATCGGGACACGCGGTTTCCCACTCGCCCTTTGCCCCATCGGGCAGGGGCGTTTTCAGCGTGCAGATGCACACACCATTCTCAAGCCGGGAGCGCAGAGTCCAGCGGCGTGCACCAAGTGCGGCATCCGGAGTATCAAAGTAAGTCGTGCGCATGGTGATTTCGTGAAAAGGTTGGAATTTCTTCGCAATTTCTTCCTTTGCGCCTTTGTTAAGACCGTATTTCAGTTCAAATTCTCTGCCCATGTCTTTCTTCCTTTCCCGTGTATGACCTCATTATACACACCCTTCAGAACCTTTGCAAGAAACTTTCCTCCCGGCCCGATTTGCGACAACATGTTTTCTTTCGGCGTGGTAGGATTTGCCTATCACAAAGGAGGAGCAATATGACGGTATCGATGGAACAGCTTATTTCACGCAGAACCCGTAAACTATCCGCGTTTCTCTCAGGCACCCGCATGCGGTATCTGCTCCGGGGATGTTTTGTGGGCGTGGGTGCCTTTGTGCTCAGCGCTGCCCGCATCCGGGGAAACCCACTGCCGTTGTCTGCCGTGGCTGTGGGGGTGCTTCCGCCGGGACTGCGGAGTGCCGCCGCGCTGGGGGCAACGCTGGGCTATGGGGCTTTCTTCGGCTTCCACGGCGCGCTCCCGGCGGTGTGGGCATCGGGAATCCTCCTGCTGAGTGCTTACCCAGCGCTGACCCGAAGCAGCCTCCTGCCGTGGGTATCGGGAGCGTGGGTGGCGCTGAGTGCGCTGGCTTTTCGAGCTATGGGACTGGGGGAGGGAACCATCACCGCCTTTGCCGTGCAGGTCGGATGCGCCATGGGGGGAAGCTTGCTTTTTATCTATTGCCGGGGGAGGAAACGAACATGGCTTCCTCTGGCATCGGTTTTCGTCTATGCCCTGACATGCATCCACCGGGCACCGGGCCTCCTTGCATGCGCCATGGCGGCAAGCACTCTGTCCGTCTCCAACTGTCTATTATGGGCTGCCGCCGTGGAGGCCGCCCGTCCCGGCTCCATCCCACTGACACTGGTGGTGGGGCTGTCCGCTCTGGCAAGGCAGATTCCCATGGGTCGCAATCTTCGCCGGATTGCCGCTCCGGCACTGGGCGCGCTGAGCGCTATGCTGATTGCCGGCAGATTTGACCTGTGGCTTGCGGTTTGCTTCGGTCTGGGCGGCCTGAGCGGCAGCCTGATTCCCCCGGCACTGGGAAAAGCACCGGTCAAGAGCACCGGCGCTGCGCAGGTGAAGCTGGAATCCATGGCCGGAATTCTGGCAAAACTGCAAAGAAGCCTTTTGGATATGCCGGAACCCATTATCGATGAATCTGCCTTCGTGGACAAGCTCCGCGCCAATGCCTGCGGAAGCTGCTCCGCCCGGGAGGTGTGCAATCGGGAAGGGGAAATCTCCGCAGGACTTCTGCACGGGGATTTATCCTTTCGCTGCCGAAAAACCGGACGGATCCTCCGGGAGCTTCAGGCAACTCAGGAGCAAATCGGGATTCTGCGCCGCAGTCACACCCGCCAAAGTGAATTTCGCGCCGCACTGGTGCAGCAATATGGGTATTTGTCCTGCCTAATGGAGATGCTGTCGGATTCTTTGGCGGACACCACCCCGGAACCTACGCCCAATTTTCGCATCCGAATCTCCGTGCGCTCCCGAAAAAAGGAGCACGCCAACGGAGACAGGTGCATGGCTTTTGCCGGTCTGGGCTGTCGATTCTACATTCTGCTGTGCGACGGCATGGGCACGGGAATGCTTGCTTCGGAGGAAGCCGGTCAGGCCGCCCAGCTTCTTCGCAATATGCTCCAATCCGGGATGCCGCCCCAGTACGCACTGGGGGTCATCAATGCCCAGCTGGCACTGCGGGAGCTTGCGGGGGCTGTGACCGTGGACCTGGCCGAGGTAAATCTGGACAGTGGCACCGTTTCCGTCTACAAATGGGGCGCTGCTCCAAGCTGGCTGCTGCGCCGGGGGCACCCCACGCAGATTGGCTCACCCAATCCTCCGCCGGGGCTGAGCCCGGAGGGGAACGGGCAGACGGTCTCCCGGCTGAACTTGAGTCGGGGAGAAATGCTGATTCTGCTCAGCGACGGGGTGGAAATCTCCGAGGAAAATCTGGACAGTGCCTTTGCCTGCCCGCCGGAGCCGGAAAAACTGGCCGAGAAGCTGCTGGAATTTCTGCCGGAGGGCTGTGACGATGCCACCGCCGCCGCCATCCGATTAAGCCCCTGCGAGGAAGTGGCATGATATGAAATCGGTACCATACCATGGTACCGATTTTTCATAACACATATTGACAAGTAAACTTGGCAATGCTATAATCCGTTTATGCCAAGTAAACTTGGCAAATAAAAGAATCAGGTGTTGTTATGCAAAAAGAAGATATTTTGGAATTAAGCAGAAGAGAGCACAAAAACAGTGACCTCGTGGAGCAGTCTGTATATAAGACCGCAAGCTTTGTCGGAACTGCCGCCGGATGGTGTGCCATTGCGTTCGTCCTTATGATTTCCGGCTTCATCGGTCATCAGGCAAATTACGGCGCATATTTCATCTTTTTTGTAATTGAGGGTGGAATTTTCGTCACCAAATATGTTATGCTTAAAAAGCGGCATGAGCTGATTGTATCCGCCATCTACTGTGCCGCCGCAATTGCCACAGGTGTCTTGTTTGTACTTTCCACAATGGGTGTTTTACCATGAATGATGAATTGATTCTGAGAAATAACATAAAGCAGGCAAGAGCCGCACTTGGCCTGTCCCAAAGCGATCTTGCAAAAATCGTCGGTGTCTCCCGCAATACCATCAGCTCCATTGAAACCGGGCAGTATAGTCCCACCGCGAAACTTGCGCTGATTCTGTGTGTGGCGCTGGATAAGAAATTTGAAGAACTGTTCTATTTTTAACGGAGTGAAAGAGGACTTTCGTTTAGTAAAAGCCACCCCTACACTGATAAACGGCAGCTGACAGCTTATAACTAAAGAATCCTATAACCAACAATGCCCCGGTGTTCTGTGAACACCGGGGCACATTCTGTATTGCGGGAATTACAGCTTCTCGGCTGCCTCCACCACATGCTTCATCAGCACGGAGGTGGTGACGCTGCCCACGCCGCCGGGGACGGGGGTGATGGCCTCGACAATGGGCTCGACCTCGTCGAACTTTGCGTCGCCTGCGATACCGCCCAGGCCGCCCTTGGCATTGGGCTTATTGGCATCCCAGTTGATGGACACATCGATGACCACCTGACCGGGGCGAACAAAGTCCTTGGTCAGGCTGTTCAGCACGCCTGCTGCGGACACGATGATGTCGGCCTCACGGCACACAGCAGCAGTATCCACAGTCTTGGTGTGGCAGACGGTGACAGTGGCATTCTTGCCCATGAGCATCATGGCTGCGGGCTTGCCGACCACCAGAGAGCGGCCAATCACGACGGCATTCTTGCCCTTGCAGTCAATGCCGTAGAAGTCCAGAATCTCCATGCAGGCAGCGGGGGTGCAGGGAGCATAGCCCAAATCCAGACCCTCGAAGACACCGGCGTTGGACATGTGGGTCATGCAGTCCACATCCTTCTTGGGATCCAGACGGTTGCAGATTTCGTTCTGATCTGCCTTCAGGTGCTTGGGCAGGGGACGGAACATCAGGACACCGTGAACGCCCTCATCGGCGTTGACCTCGTCGATGACAGCAAGGACAGCTTCCTTGGTGGCATCTTCAGGCAGGATGTAGTTCTTAACGGCCACGCCCACCAGCTCGGCGCGCTTGGTGGCGCCCTTCTCGTAGCTCAGGTCGGAGGGGTTCTCGCCCACGCGGATGATTCCCAGAGTGGGGACAACGCCCTTTTCCTTCAGGGCAGCGGTACGGGTTTGCAGGTTTGCATTCAGGGCATCGGTAACTTCCTTGCCCAGTAACAGTTTTGCCATAGTGGTTTCCTCCTATGTTAGTAGTCAGTAATCAGTAGTCAGAATTCTCTTTTTTGAATCATTGCATTCAATATTCTACCAACCTCTGACGATAGCTGTAAGATTTGATTGATTGTTGGCTTGTCAATATATCCCAATTCACAACAGAGCAACATCTGTGTTTCAAGTTCATTGAGAGAGCCATATGCAATTTTAAGAAAGTGGCAAAAATCTCTGCCGGATTTTCTTCCGGCTCCTTCGGCAATATTTGAAGGCACAGAAACGGCGGCTCGGCGAATTTGACTGCACAGCCCATAAATCTCTTCTTTTGGGAGTAGGTTGGTAACTCGATATACCTCAACTGTCATCGCCATCGCTTTTTGCCAAACAATAAGCTCCCGATAATGGGCCATCGAATCACTTCGTTTCCATGCGTGAATGTCAGCAGGATAAACACTGAATACTGTTTACTGACTACTGACTACTTGCGGCTTGCGGCTATTACTGACCGAAACCGGCTTTGACGGTATTGAAGATAGCATCTGCCTTGGCACAGAATTCATTCAGCATGCCGTTGGCCTTGGCGTTCATCTGCTCGGCGACCTCGCGGTTTTTAAGGGACTTGGTATTGATGAACACATTCAAAGATGCGGCCTGCAGGGCAGCCTTGCAGCACACGGCGGCGCAGCCTGCATCGGAAACAGCCAGACGGCTGCCCTTGGCGGCGAAGACCTCGATATAGCCGATAGCCTCGCAGCACAGCTCCATGATGTGCATGGGCACGGCGCAGGCGGTGATGGTGGCATCCTCCAGAATGGCATCCCGGTTGGGGTCATCCTTGGGAATGCCGTAGGCCTTGGCCAGAGGCACGAAGCCGATGTCATCGGCCTCAACCTGATTTAAAAGCTCAGTCTGCAGCGCATCGCACTTGGCTTTCAGCGCAAGAATCTCATCCTGCACATCGGCATACTTCTTCTTGCCCACAGTGAGGGAGCCGACCATGTTGCCCAGAGCAGTGCCGATGGCACCCACCAGCGCAGCGGCACCGCCGCCGCCGGGAGCAGGAGCATCGGAAGCCAGAACCTCCACAAATTTGCGGCAGGATTCCAAAGTCATATCCATTTTTGGGTTTCTCCTTTGTATAGTAGTCAGTATACAGTATTCAGTAGTCAGTAAATGGCATTCGGCAAGCAGATTCTCGTTTTTCACTGATTACTGAATACTGATTACTGGCTGCTTTTCATAGAACCAAAAAGTACAGGCGGCGGAGGCCGCCTGTACTCAGGTACGGGGTTGGAATTAGAACAAGCCGGTAATCTTGCCGGTCTCGTCCACATCGATACGCTCGGCAGCGGGAACCTTGGGCAGGCCGGGCATGGTCATGATGTCACCGGTCAGGGCAACCAGGAAGCCTGCACCTGCGGAGACCTTGACATTGCGCACGGTGATGGTGAAGCCCTCGGGAGCGCCCAGCTTGGTCTGGTCATCGGTGAAGGAATACTGGGTCTTAGCCATGCAGATGGGCATCTTGTCGTAGCCCAGCTCGGTCAGAGTCTTAATCTGCTTCTCGGCATTGGCGGTGAACAGAACGCCGTCGCCGTGGTAAATCTTCTTGACAATGGCCTCAATCTTTTCCTTGATGGAGCAATCCAGCTCGTAGGAGAAGGTGAAGTCGTTGGGCATTTCACACAGACGGACAACTTCCTTAGCCAGCTCCACGCCGCCTTCGCCGCCCTTTGCCCAAACCTCGGACAAAACGACATTCACGCCCAGCTCCTTGCACTTTTCCTCGACCAGCTTCAGCTCAGCCTCGGTATCCAGGGGGAAGCGGTTGATGGCAACCACGCAGGGCAGCTTGTAAACCTTGGTGATGTTCTCCACATGACGCAGCAGGTTGGGCAGACCCTTCTCCAGAGCCTCCAGATTCTCCTTGCCGGTCTCGGCCTTGGGCACGCCGCCGTTGTACTTCAGAGCGCGGACGGTAGCAACCAGGACAACACAGTTGGGCTTCAAGCCGGCCATACGGCACTTGATATCCAGGAACTTCTCAGCGCCCAGATCGGCACCGAAGCCGGCCTCGGTAACAGCGTAATCACCCAGCTTCAGAGCAATCTTGGTAGCGGTGACGGAGTTGCAGCCGTGAGCGATGTTGGCGAAGGGACCGCCGTGAACGAATGCGGGGGTGTGCTCCAGAGTCTGAACCAGGTTGGGCTTCAGAGCATCCTTCAGCAGAGCAGCCATTGCGCCCTGAGCGTTCAGGTCACCGGCAGTAACGGGCTTGCCGTCGCGGGTGTAGGCAACAACCAGACGAGCCAGGCGCTCCTTCAGGTCGTTGATGTCGGAAGCCAGGCACAGAACAGCCATAAC
>JAZRVX010000079.1:0-1082 GCA_045599455.1 Faecousia sp.
ATGGTGAAGTCAATGCCTGCAACCTGGGGGAAGCCGCCCACGGAGGTGGGAGTGCAGTAGGTAGATGCTTCAAGAGCCTCAAGAAGCTCGGAGCCCTTTACGTATACAACTGCAACGGTGTTGCCGAAGGGCAGAACGGTGTTGACGTCCTGCTTGGTGATGTCGCCCTTGTGGATCCATGCGCGGATACCGCCGCCGTTGGTGATTGCAACGACCTTGTCGGCATCAACAGTGATGGCGCCTTCGTCCTTCAGGACGGTCCATACCATAGAATCGCAGATGAGGTCGCCCATGTTGGTTTCGCTGTCGCGGTTGCCGTTGGGTGCCTTGTCGCCGTTGAGTTCAACTTCGCTCTTTGCGAAGACCTGGCCGTACTCGGCCTTTACGCGATCGATGATTGCCTGTGCTGCTGCTGCAACGGTCTCATCGGCTGCGCTTTCTTCAGTTACGGGTACGAGGTAGTTGTCAACGATTGCCTTGGTGGCATTGTCAACTACAATAACACCGATGTTTGCAAATGCAGTACCGGTGGACTGGATGGGATTTTCTGCGGTTGCGGTGATGACAGTATGGGAGTGGCCGTCGATAATCATGTCAAGGCCGCTTACCTTTGCCAGCATATCGCTGGAGCGGTTGCCTGCGGACTCTGCATCGAGGCCCAGGTGGCTGATGCAAATGATAACGTCTGCGCCCTCTGCCTTAAGTGCATCAATTTCTGCCTGTGCTGCTGCGAACATTTCTTCGCCTGCAAGGAAGGTCAGACCCTTGATGAGTGCGGGGTTAGCCTTGGTCTGTGCTTCGGGGGTTTCAAGACCGAAGAAACCGATCTTTACGCCGTCCTTCTCAACGATTGCGTGACCGTCGAAGATGGTCTCGCCGTTTTCGAGAACGTCTGCGCAGAGTACCTTGAACTCTGCCTTTGCCATGTTCTCCTTCAGCTGAGGCCAGCCGTAGTCGAACTCGTGGTTGCCGAGGGTTGCGAAGTCGTAGCCGACTGCGTTCATCATTGCAATTGCGTCTGCGCCCTTGGTGGTGCTGACGTAAGTGGTGCCCTGAGAGAAGTCGCCTGCGTCAACGAGGAT
>JAZRVX010000080.1:0-1846 GCA_045599455.1 Faecousia sp.
TGGAAGAGGCCTACAACTTCGCCCGTGAGATTTCCGCCAACGGCGGCAGCATCCTGTTCGTCGGCACCAAGAAGCAGGCTCAGGACGCTATCAAGGAAGAGGCTGCCCGCTGCGGTGGCTACTATGTCAACGCCCGCTGGCTGGGCGGTATGCTGACCAACTTCCGCACCATGCGTACCCGTATTGACCGTCTGGCTCAGCTGAGAAAGATGGAAGAGGACGGCACCTTCGCAATGCTGCCCAAGAAGGAAGTTATCAAGCATCAGGGCGAGATTGAGAAGCTGGAGAAGTATCTGGGCGGCGTTAAGGAAATGAAGAAGCTGCCTGCTGCTCTGTTCATCGTTGACCCCCGCAAGGAGCGCAACGCCATCATGGAAGCCCGCAAGCTGAACATTCCCATCATCGCCATTGTTGATACCAACTGCGATCCCGATGAAATCGATTACGTGATTCCCGGCAACGATGACGCTATCCGTGCCATCCGTCTGATTGCCGCTGCCATGGCCTCCGCCGCTATCGAGGGCCGTCAGGGTGAGGACACTGCCGAGGCTGCTGAAGCTACCGAAGCTGCTGCTGAATAATTCGCGTATAGGAGGATACCAAAATGGCTTTTACTGCTCAGGATGTTAAGAAACTGCGTGAAATGACCAATGTCGGTATGATGGACTGCAAGAAGGCTCTTGCCGCTACCGACGGTGACATGGACAAGGCTATCGACTGGCTGCGTGAGGCCGGTCTGGCAAAGTCCGCCAAAAAGGCCGGCCGTATTGCCGCCGAGGGTATGGCCTACGCTACCGTTTGCCCCGCTTGCGGCACCGCTGCCGTCATTGAGGTCAACTGCGAGACCGACTTCTGTGCCAACTCCGCTCCCTTCAAGGCTTTCGTTATGGACCTTGCTAAGGTCGTCATCAGCGAGAACCCCGCTGATGTGGCTGCTCTGATGGAGTGCAAGTACCCCGACTCCGACCTGACCGTTGCCGGCATCCTGCCCGAGAAGGTCATGGCCATCGGTGAGAACCTGCAGATTCGCCGCTTCGCCCGCTTCGACAAGAACACCACCGTCGCTTATGTGCATGCAGGCGGCTCCCACGGCGTTCTGGTCAATCTGGCTGTGGAGGGTGACATCGATGCTACCGAAATCGGTAAGAATGTCGCCATGCAGATTGCTGCTATGAACCCCAAGTACTGGGACAAGACCCTGGTACCTCAGGCCGATGTGGATCACGAGATGTCCGTCCAGGTTGCCCTGATGGACAACGATCCCAAGATGGCTTCCAAGCCCGCTCAGGTCAAGGAGAAGATTGCCGCCGGTAAGCTGAACGCTTTCTTCAAGGAAATCTGCCTGCTGCAGCAGGACTTCGTCCGTGCTGACCTGTTCCAGGGCAGCGTGGAGGGCTACATTGCCGATGCAGCTAAGAAGCTGGGCGGCAAGGTTACCTTCGTTGATGCTATCCACTTCACCAAGGGTGAGGGCATTGAGAAGAAGGTTGACGACTTCGCTGCTGAGGTCGCTGCTCAGATTGCCAATGCCGGCAAGTAATTTCGTTTTAAAAAAGATGCACTGTGAAAACAGTGCATCTTTTTTGTCTTCGCGCAGGTTAGAGAATTCTTTAACTCGCTTCGCTCGTAGTCATCAGTCATCACAGTAGTGACTTTAGGTGAAAGCGCCGATTTAAGCAAGCAAAAAACTGATGACTAATATCTGATAGCTGATGACCGGAGCTTTAACGGCTACGCCGTTAAAGCTCCCTTTCGTTCCCCGAATCCCCGCACGCCCGTTTACCCATTGCATGTCACAAATGTCACTTGACAAAATATGCTATTCGGGATACACTAGCCTTACAAA
>JAZRVX010000081.1:0-1228 GCA_045599455.1 Faecousia sp.
CGGAGATTCAGAGCATCTTCCAGCAGACGGTAGGCGTTGGCGCGGTCTGTGCCGTAGGTCACATAGGCGTTCACATCGTTGTAGCTGCACATACTCTTGCCGGTAATCTGCCACTCTGCCGTATAGGGAGAATAGTTGACCTGAATGTTGCGGCGGAGGTAATACGGCGGGTTGAAGGTTTCCTCCATGAACTGCTGGATGTACTGCTTGTCGATCCACGTCGCGCCCAGCCGGACTTCGATCTCCGAAGCATCCAAATCCTTGGGCTGTGCTTTTTCAAGAGCTTCCACATTGATCTGGAACGACGGGTCACGGTCTGCGGCTCGTTTGGCGATACGGAGCTTACTGCGGACGTTGCCGGAGAGGTATTCGTCAGCGGTCTGCCAGCCCTTCAGCGGGTCGGCTCCCATTGCCGGGTCTTTGAAGATGATGCCTCGCAGCTCGGTAGTGACTTCATCGGTGGTTTTGCCGCAGAGCTGTGCCATATACGAGAGATCGACACAAGCCTTTTCGCCGATGGATACGGCGAGAGCTTCCACGGGGGTATCCACATGGTCGATACTGCGCTGGGGCTTGATCGTGCGCTTGGAGAAAATGTCCGCTTTGGCTTTGAAGTTGCGTTCATCGTCGAGGATTTCAAGGGAGCAAAGCAGATAGTAGGAGCTGTCATCCGAAAATGCCAGCTTATTTGCGCGGTCATTGATAAGACCGTACTTCGCCGTATAGCTGTCATACAGACCGTTCAGCTCTGCCTGCTTCTCTCTGATGGCAGAATCCGGGACGTACTCATCCATTTGCAGATCAATCAGCTCATGGACACAGTTCCGCAGAGCCACAAGCCCTTTGACGCGCTCCTGTGCAGTTGCGTTCAGATCAGGTTTTACCATGACACTGTTTTCACGGAAATACACGTCGCCGTCCACAATGGTGTAGCTGTAATTCTTCACATTGGGGTCTGCGGGAATCGTTTCGCGGATGGATTCTTCCTCGCCGAGATCGGGCAGCTCCGCTTCCTTGTAGGTGCCGTGAATATATTTCACGGCGTCGGCAAGCTGGTCTTTCAGTTCAAGTCCTTCAATCGGCTCAACCGTAAAGTCCTGTTTGCCGTACTGCGTACTTTCAGAGGTCTGCCGTCCGAGGATCATTTCCGGGTGATCGACGAAATAGCTGTTGATGGCAAAGCCGTCCTCATTCTGTCCGAGGTGTACCCAATCGGGTTCCACGGTAA
>JAZRVX010000082.1:0-5825 GCA_045599455.1 Faecousia sp.
TTGTGCTAAGATACCGAAAGATAAGAAAAGGCTGTGATCGGGCTGCCGAAGAATAAAAGTGTTTTCCAGAGAGACGGGATGGTGGAAGCCGTCAGACACGATTCTTTCCGGCTTTCCCCCGGGAGCTGCCGTCTGAAATGATACTGTGCACATGGTTAGGCTTGAGATTGCCACATCGGTCTGCGGACTGGTTCGCAATGACATGACTGATAGGTGTTGCCGGATTACAGTAGGAACGGACGGGTGATGCCGATATCCATCTGTGGGCGTGGCTGCGCCCGAAAAGTGCGCAAAAATGCGAATCGTGGGTGGTACCGCGGAAGGAATGCCTTTCGTCCCTAGTTTGGGATGAAGGGTGTATTTTTTTACCCATACTCAGTAAGTAACCTTTTAGGAGGAAGAAATATGAAACAGCAACTCGAATCCATTCGCCTGCAGGCCATGGAAGCGCTGGAAGCCGCATCGACCCCCGCGGCTCTGGAAGAGCTCCGTGTCAAAATCTTAGGCAAGAAAGGCGACCTGACCGCCGTCTTAAAGCAGATGGGCAAGCTCTCCGCTGAGGAGCGCCCCGTCATGGGTCAGCTGGCCAACGAAGCCAGAGCCGCCATTGAAACCAAGCTGGAAGAGCGCAAAAACGCCATCCACGCCGCCGTGTTGGAATCCAAGCTGGCAGCCGAAGCAATCGATGTGACCATCCCCGGCGACAAGGTTCCCCTTGGTCATCAGCACCCCATGAATCAGGTGCTCCAGCAGATTAAGGACACCTTCGTGGGCATGGGCTACAAAATCGTGGAAGGCCCCGAGGTGGAGCTGGCAGACTACAACTTCACCCGACTGAACATTGAAGAGGGGCACCCCAGCCGTGACCGCTCCGATACCTTCTATTTCACCGATGACGACAGTGTGCTCCTGCGCACCCAGACCAGCCCCATGCAGATTCGTGTCATGGAGAACGCCGAGCCTCCCATCTGCATTCTGGCTCCCGGCCGCGTGTTCCGTAAGGACGAGGCGGATGCCACCCACTCCCCCATGTTCCATCAGATTGAGGGTCTGGTTGTTGCAGAGAACATCACCATGGGTGATTTGAAAGGTGCGCTGATTAACATTATGCGCAAGGTCTATGGCGAGAGCGCCGAAATGCGCTTCCGTCCCCACCACTTCCCCTTCACCGAGCCCAGCTGTGAGATGGACATGCAGTGCCACAAGTGCCACGGCACCGGTGAGATTGAGGGTGCTGTCTGCTCCACCTGCCACGGCGAGGGCTGGATTGAGCTGCTGGGCGCCGGCATGGTGCATCCGACTGTGCTGGAAAACTGCGGTATCGACCCCGAAAAGTACTCCGGCTTTGCCTTCGGCATGGGTCTGGAGCGTATGGCCATGGGCCGCATGAAGATTAACGACCTGCGTTTAATCTTCGACAACGATGTGCGTTTCCTGAACCAGTTCTAAGGAGGTAGCCAAATGAAGCTGAACAGAAAATGGATTAACGAGGAATTCGTTGACCTGTCCAAGGTATCCGATAAGGAATTCGTAGAAACCCTCACCGTCTTCGGCCAGAAGGTAGAAACCTGGGAGCGCATGGATGCCGAAATCAAAAATGTGGTTGTCGGCAAGGTCGTGGAGATGGTGAAGCACCCCAACTCCGACCATATGTTCATCTGTCAGGTGGATGTGGGTCAAGGCGAGAACATCCAGATTGTCACCGGCGCTCAGAATGTGAATGTGGGCGACTTGGTTCCCGCCGCCCTGCATAACTCTTACCTTCCCGGCGGTGTGCATATCACCAAGGGCAAGCTCCGCGGCGAGGTTTCCAACGGTATGCTGTGCTCCTTTGCAGAGCTGGGTCTGACCCAGAACGATTTGCCCGGTGTGTTTGCCGACGGCATCTGGATTCTGAATCCCGAGGAAGCCAAGGTCGGTCAGGATATCAATGAGGTCATTGGCAACGACGACACCATCGTGGATTTTGAAATCACCAACAACCGTCCCGACTGCTACTCCATCATCGGTCTTGCCCGTGAGGCCGCAGCCGCCTTCGGTCAGAAAATGCACCACCATGACCCCGTGGTAAAGGGCAGCGATGCAGGTTCCATCTTTGACCATCTGGATGTGGAGGTTCCCGCAGAGAACCTGTGCAACCGCTACTCCTCCCGCATGGTCAAGAATGTCAAGATTGCTCCCTCTCCCAAGTGGCTGCGTCAGCGGCTCCGCGCCAACGGTGTGCGCCCCATCAACAACATCGTGGACATCACCAACTATGTGATGCTGGAGTACGGCCAGCCCATGCACGCATTTGACTACCGCTATATCACCTCCGGCAAAATCGTTGTTCGCGAGGCCGCCGAGGGCGAGACCCTGACCACGCTGGACGGCAATGTGCGCAATCTGAAGCCCGGTATGCTGGTCATCGCCGACGACACCAAGGCCATCGGCCTTGCCGGTATCATGGGCGGCGAGAACAGCGAAATCATGGACGACACCACCACGGTGGTCTTTGAATCCGCAAACTTCAACGGCACCTCCATCCGCCAGACCGCTCTGGCTCTGGGTATGCGTACCGAAGCCTCCGGCAAGTTTGAGAAGAATCTTGACCCCATGATGACCATCCCCGCCGTTGACCGCGCCTGTGAGCTGGTGGAGCTTCTGCAGTGCGGCGATGTGCTGGACGGCACCATCGATGTGATTAACTATGTCCCTCAGCCTAAGGTTCTCAAGCTGGAGCCTGAGAAAATCAACAAGCTGCTGGGCACCGAGATTTCCAGGGAGGATATGGTCAAGTATCTCGATTTGCTGGAAATCGAAGTGGACGGCGACGATGTGAAGGTTCCCACCTTCCGTCCCGACCTCGTGAGAATGGCTGATTTAGCCGAGGAAGTAGGCAGAAGCTTCGGCTACAACAACATCCCCGTCACTGCATTCAAGACCTCCACCCAGGGCGGATACTCCGAGGAAATGAAGGTAGAGGCCAAGGCAGGCACCTTGGCGCGCGGCCTGGGCTACAGCGAAATTATCACCTACTCTTTCGTCTCCCCCACCATCTTCGACCAGATTCGTCTGCCCAAGGACTCCGCGCTTCGCAAGTGCCTCAAGATTCAGAATCCTCTGGGCGAGGACACCTCCGTCATGCGTACCATTGCCCTGCCCTCCATGCTGGAAATCTTAGGCCGCAACAACGCCTACCACAACAAGGCCGTCAAGCTCTACGAGATTGCAAAGGTCTACCTTCCCAAGGACGGTCAGCCACTGCCCGAGGAACCCAAGATGCTGATGCTGGGCACCTACGGCATGGGCGAAACTTTCTTCAGCCTGAAAGGCGAGGTGGAAGCCATCTTCGCAGGTCTGCGCACCGAGAAGGTCAGCTATGCCGCCTGCACCACTAACCCCAGCTATCACCCCGGCCGCTGCGCCGTGCTCACCATCGGCGGTGAGGAAGTGGGTGTGATGGGTCAGGTGCATCCGCTGGCTGCCCAGAACTACGGCTTAGACTGCGAGGTCTACTGTGCAGAGCTGAACTTCACCAAGATTCTCGGCCACCTGAAGCCCGATGCCAAGTACATGGGTATGCCCAAGTATCAGGCTGTGAACCGCGACCTGGCTCTGGTCTGCAATGAAAATGTGACCGTTGCTCAGGTGGAGGAAGTGATTGAAGCATCCGCAGGCAAGCTCCTGCGCTCCATCACCCTGTTCGACATCTACCGTGGCCCCGGTATTGCAGCGGGCAGCAAGAGCATGGCATTCTCCTTAGAGCTGCGCGCCGATGACCGGACACTGACCGATGCCGACTCCGAGGGCGTTGTGCAGAAGGTTCTGAAAGCACTGAATGAAAAGCTGAATATCTCCCTGAGATAACATTTTTCACACGGAAAGACTACGGTCTTTCCGTGTGTTATTATGAAAAACTTCTTTTAGGGCTTTACACAAAGAAAAGTTTCGGCTATAATGAATGTATTCTTTTACGAAGGAGGGCTAGACCATGACGGAAAGAGATACCCAAAAGTTTACTGTTGCCAGCGATGATAAGGAGAATATGCGCCGTATACTCCGGAGTGTGTTCGATGCCTTGACGGAAAAAGGCTACAATCCCATCAACCAGATTGTGGGTTACCTGCTGACAGAGGATCCCACCTACATCACCAACTACGGCTCCGCCCGGAGCATGATTTCCAAGATTGACCGGGACGAGCTGATGCAGGTGCTGGTGAAAGAGTATCTGTCCAAGTAAGATTAGCCGCAAAATTCACCTTAGGAGGTTTCCCCATGGCAGAAGAAAATGTGCTCATGTATAAGGGTCGTCCCCTGATGCGCAAGGACAATATGATTTACTACGGCTCCATGGCCGACAGCCACATCGTCATGCTCCAGATTCTCGAGAGCAAGAAGGTGGGCGAGGGCGAGGTTGCCACCCGCGTGTCCGTTCAGCTCCAGCTGACCGACCCCGCCGCAAAGTCCCGTGACCGTGTGGTCAAGAAGAGCGAAAAAGACGGTCTGTACACCGCCCTGGATGTGGGCAGTGTGTGGCTGGAAAGAGCGCTGGCAGGAAAGTAAAATAGACAAACACCCGACCTGATGGCCGGGTGTTTCTTTGCTTTTCCGGGTGCTCGGGTTGATAAAGGGAGCTTTCGCTCGCAGGCATCAGTGGCAATAAAATCGGTGCAAACCGTTTTAATTTACACACAAAAACCGGTGCCTGAAGCCTGAGACCTGACGGCTGAAGCATTAACGGCTGCGCCGTTATCGCTTCCATAATACAAATGTAAACATTTTGTTGCAAAAAAGTTTCGCGGATTGACTTTCCGCAATTCGGGACTATAATGTACTCAGCAATGAAAAAGGAGTATGCAGTATGAAAATGACCATGCGAAAAATCGTAATACTGATGATGGCTGTGCTGGTCTGCGTTGCCATGCTGTCTTCCGTCCTTTTCATGGCCGAGGCTGCCGGGCACGCGTGCACCCATGAGGACTGCGCGATTTGCTATCACATCAGCGTATGCATGAACATGCTGAAAAGCTTTTCTATGGCATTGGTTCTGCTGAGCATTGTGATTGCAGCACATATTCTTTCCTGTTTTGCAGTATTGAATCATGTGCCCCATTTTCAGCAGCCCACCTTGATTACAAATAAGGTCAAGCTTTCAGATTAAATAAAATCAGACAAAACACAGACCTTGGGGCATTCTATGCGTATATCCCGAGAGCTTTTGTGTTTTCTCAGCAAGGGAGCAGTCTGCCGATTGGGTAGGCTCCGGTATATTACCGCTTCCTTGTACCCCGGTACCCTTTTTCGATGGTGCCGTATTTTTCTGATTTTATTTGGATTTGGAGGCTTATTTTTTATGAAAAAAATGATTGCGGCACTTCTCTGTGTCCTGATGATTCTCAGCTTGATGACCGGCTGCGCGCCGAAAAAAACGACTGAAAAGAAACTGTCCGTCGTGGCTACCATTTTCCCGGAATACGACTGGGTAATGCAGATTATGGGTCAGCGGGCAGAAAATGCCGATGTGAAACTGCTGCTGGACAGCGGTGTGGATCTGCACAGCTACCAGCCCACAGCAAAGGATATTATCACCATTTCCAACTGTGATGTGTTCATCTATGTGGGCGGTGAGTCCGACGAATGGGTGGACGATGCGCTGGCTGCGGCTGTGAATAAAAATATGGTAGTTGTAAATCTGCTGGAGGCTCTGGGCGAGGATGTAAAGGAAGAAGAAGTCGTAGAGGGTATGGAAGCAGAAGAGGAAGAGGAGAAAGAAGAAGGCGAAGAAGAGGAAGTGGAATATGACGAGCATGTATGGCTGTCCCTGCGAAACACCGCCAAGCTTT
>JAZRVX010000083.1:0-1133 GCA_045599455.1 Faecousia sp.
CCAATACTCGCGGTGCTGCCGCTTTGCGGACTCAAACCCCTGACGGTTGAAGATCATGATGCCAATGCGCCGGTCGCCGTCCACCTCCTCTGTCGGCGAGACGACAAGCTGACCATCGCGAAAAACACCGCCAGTTGCCACCCCATAGTCAAAGAGCGCAAACACGTCGGATGCCGCACCCTTCCCGAGTTCCGTAACCTTGCAGTTCCGCAAATCAACGCCGGACTTGCTCAACACAACGGGACGACCCTTCGCATCTTCGACCACAAAACAGTAATCCGTTGGTACTGGCGGCTCTTCAGGCATAGGATTCCACACACGCTTGTTGCAGCCACGCGCCTTTCGGATCTGGCTGATTGAATATCCCAAATGGCTGTCCACCGCCTTCTGCGTGACGAATATCTCCCGTCGAGACCTCAACAGCTCATAAATTTCCGACGTTTTCAGGACGCACTCCTTCGGGAGATAGAGCATCTCCATTGCCGTCGGATTTGCCGACAGCAGCAACTCGCAAAATCTAAGCAACGAATAATAGGTAATGTCATTGCGCCCATCCGAAACCTGCTTCGGCGGTGGTGTCAGGCGCACATACTCGCTGGGCGGCACGACAAAGATGCCGCGAATGTCCACATCGCTTTGTGCGTTGTTGGTTCCATACGCATGGCTGCCGGCAATCCCACGGAACACAACCGTGGGATTCCCCTCCATCATCAATGTCTTCAAACTATAGTCCGTCATCCCGACCTCATCCTTTTTCGACACGAACCATCTCGAATGTATTATATCATTACTCGTAATGTCCCGGCTGCCAGACGCGGACCGCCGTGCCGTCCGCCTGCAGCTGATCGACATAACGTCCTTCGACCCACACATTCTGCGGCGCGGCCTGCACGACCGGCTGCTGAACGACGGGCTGCTGAACCACCGGCTGCTGCACGACGGGCTGCACCACCGGCTGCTGGACCACCGGCTGCACGACCGGCTGAACCACCGGCGTCACCGGCGCGACCACCACGGGTGCCGGGGCGTAGTAATGCGGATGCGTGGCGTCGTAGACGGCCGAGGCCAACAACCCCGCGCCGAGGATGCCCGCGCCGATCGCGAAACCGGTGCCATGATGGTGATGGTGGAAG
>JAZRVX010000084.1:0-59975 GCA_045599455.1 Faecousia sp.
ACCCACGATATGCACCTTATGCTCGAGTATACTCCGAGAGCGGTGGTGTTCCATGATGGCAGAATTATCTGTGACGCTTCCGCGGCAGAGGTTTTGAATAATCCGGAAGTTATTAACCGCGCGCATCTGAAGGAGACTTCGCTGTATCACCTTTCTATGATGTGCGGAATTGATTCTCCGGAGGAATTCAGCCGTCGATTTATCGCTTATGACAGGGAGGTTCGGAAATGATAAACTTATTTCACTATGTAGACCGCTCCTCCCCCATTCACAGACTGACCGGTGCAAGTAAGCTGATTGGCTTACTGTTGTTCAGCATCAGCTCCATGACCAGCTTCTATACCCCCTTTTTGTCGGTTGTGGCTGTTATCGCAGTGGGATTATTCTTTATTTCCAAAATTAAATTCTCGGATGTTTCCTTTTTAATCAGTGCAGTTACCGTTTTTATGCTGATGAACAATTTGCTGATTTTTCTTTTCAGCCCGGAGCACGGTGTCGGCTTGTACGGAACCCGCCATGTCGTTTTCAAAATAGCCGGGCCTTATGTTGTAACGCAGGAGCAATTATTCTACCATCTCAATTTATTCCTCAAATATCTGTGCACGATTCCGGTCGTCATTATCTTTGTATGCACAACCAATCCCAGCGAGTTTGCATCCAGTTTGAATCGAATTGGCGTCAGTTATCGAATCAGCTATGCTGTGGCGTTGGCTCTGCGCTATATCCCCGATATTCAAAGAGAATACAGAGATATTTCTCTTGCGCAGCAAGCTCGTGGTATTGAAATGAGCAAAAAGGTGAGCTTAGTGCAGCGATTGAAGGCTGCAAGCGCAATACTGATTCCGCTTGTTTTATCCTCCATGGAGCGGATTGAAACCGTCTCCAACGCAATGGAACTGCGTGGATTCGGAAAAAACGACAAGCGAACATGGTATGCCGGTAGAAACTTTTCCGCACTGGATATTGGCGCAATTGTGTTTTGCGTAGGTCTTTTGCTTGTATCCATTATGCTGACATATATGAATGGCGGTAGATTTTTCAATCCGTTTATTTGACTGTATGAAACGATTTCGTAAGATTTACATTGAAATATCTAATTTTTGCAACCTAAATTGCAGTTTTTGCCCTGGGACGAAGAGAAAAAAGCAGTATATGACTGCGGAATCTTTTCAAAAAATCCTAACCATCATTCACCCATATACAGATTTCGTGTATCTACATTTAATGGGAGAACCGCTCATACATCCTGAGCTACCTCGTTTTTTGGAGATTGCACATAGCGAAGGGATTAAGGTAATTATCACAACAAACGGCACTCTGCTTTTGCAGCAGCAAGCGATGCTTCTTAACTCTCCTTCTCTTCACAAAGTGAATGTGTCCCTGCATTCTTTTGAGGCAAATGACAACCATATTTTATTTGAGGATTATCTGTGTGGCTGTTTCCAATTCGGAAAAACTGCCGAAGGCAAAAAGCTCGTTGTATATCGTCTGTGGAATCAGGGCGGGTTAGATACAAAAAACGAAAAGATTCTTGCGGAAATGGAGTCGTTTTTCCCTAAGCCTTGGTTTGAATCACCAAAAGGAACTGCAATCGGGAATCGTGTATTTTTAGAGTATGGCGATAAGTTCGAATGGCCGGATTTAGCTGCAAGCGAGAGAGACGGCAGATTCTTCTGCTATGGCCTGCGGGATCAAATTGGAATTCTTTCTGATGGTACGGTTGTCCCCTGCTGTCTTGACCACGAAGGAGATATTCCTCTTGGAAATGTTTTTACCGATTGTTTTGAAGAAATCATAAAGTCTCCCAGAGCAATGCGGATTTATAACGGATTCTCAGACGGAAACGCCTGCGAACCGCTTTGCAGAAGATGTGGATTCGCAAATCGTTTTTAAGACTGCCCCGACGAATCGTCGGGGCTTTCACATTGTTATCACTTTTCCCTGCAATCACATAGTATGATGCAGATGTTTGGAAAAGAGGATTGCTATGGGAATCGTATCTTTGACGGCTTTTGGTGTGGGTGGTGCAACAATTTTCGGTGGAATCATGGGTTTCGTCTTCAAAAGCACCAACCAAACGGTTGAAAACGCATTGGTGTCTTTTGCCGCAGGTGTGATGCTGTCTGCGGCCATTGTCGGATTGATTTTGCCGGGGATGAATGGTTCAAATATTCAAATGTACCTTACACTGCTTGGCATGATTGCCGGCAGTGCATGTCTGAGCTTTGTACATCGTCTTTTGCCGGAACTATCTGTTCTCGTCATGAAATCTAAGACTGAACAAAATGAAGCCTTAAATCGAGCCCTGTTGTTTGTAGCAGCAATCGCTATTCATAATTTCCCGGAAGGTCTTGCTGCCGGTGTTAGCTTTGGATGTGAAAGACAAAGCGATGCTCTTCTGATTGCAGGCGGAATCGGTTTGCAAAATTTACCGGAGGGAATGGTAATTATTGCACCTATGCTTGCTGCCGGAATATCCCCGCTACGAACTTTTTTATGTGCTGCTTTTACGGGGTTACTTGAGATATTGGGGACATATGTCGGCTTTGCAATGATTCAAACCTGCGGCTGGGTGCTTCCGTGCGCACTGGGATTTGCCGGTGGAACGATGCTTTATATCATTTGTGCGGAAATGATACCGGATTCTCACAAAAATGGAGGTACTTTCCTTGCCACATATACCTTCATTATGGGATTTTGCCTTGTATTGATTTCCAACCATTTTTTGGAGTAAATACGATAATATTGGAAATTCTATTGCAATTTGTCTGTGTCCTGTGATATGATATAAAAAATCACACTAAAACATGAAAACGGAGTGTGTTAGTATGTGTACAAAAGCGAAAGTCGGCATTGTCACTGACAGCAACAGCGGTTTGTCCGTGGCTCATGCCGAGAAGCTCGGTATCGGACTCGTGCCCATGCCCTTTACCATTGATGGAGAAGAATTTTACGAGAACATTACCATTAACCGTCAGGAGTTCTTTGAAAAAATGGCACAAGGTGCCGATATCAAAACATCACAGCCTTCTCCTGAAAGTCTTGTTGAGATATGGAATCAAATGCTTAAAACCTATGAGCAGCTTGTATACATTCCCATGTCCAGCGGTCTGAGCGGCAGCATCATGGCAGCGCGTATTGTGGCCGAAGATTATGATGGAAAAGTTTTTGTTGTTGATAACCACCGTATTTCCTGTACGCAGAAGCAATCTGCTCTGGAAGCCTATGCCATGGCACTCTCCGGCATGGATGGTGCTACTATTCACAAGATTCTTGAGGATAATGGGCTGAATGCCAGTATTTACATTGCTGTGGATACACTTGAGTATCTTAAAAAAGGCGGCCGTGTAACCGCTGCCGGTGCAGCACTGGCTTCCATTATGAATATTAAGCCCGTATTGCAAATCCAGGGCGACAAACTGGATGCATTTGCAAAGGTGCGCGGCCCCAAGGCAGCCCGCGAAAAAATGCTGCAGGCAGTTGAGAATGACATGGCAACTCGTTTCGCAGGACAAGAGGTCATTATCAAGGGTGCCTACACATGCAGCGAAGAAGATGCGCAGGAGTGGTGTAAGCAAATTGAACAGCGCTTCCCCGGGCATGTTGTTTCCGTTGACCCGCTGGCGCTGAGCATCAGCTGCCACATCGGCCCCGGTGCAACGGCTATCGTCTGTATTCCCAAGCTAAACAATTTCTCTGATATTCCCTTTGAGTTTTGATGCAAATGCACTCTTGCGGAAAGCCAAGAGTGCATTTTTTGGAGGCATATGTAAATGTTTGATGCAGTATTATTTGATTTGGATGGAACTTTGACGGACTCCGGCGAAGGAATTATTAAAAGCGCATGGTATGCACTGGAGCATTTTGGAATTCCTCTCCCCTCTTGGGAAGAAATGCGGGTTTTTGTCGGGCCACCACTGTGGGATACATTTGAAAAATTCGGTATCGCCAAAGAGGACACAGATGAAGCTGTTCGCATTTTCAGAAGCCGCTATGTTCCTATCGGAAAGTATGAAAATACACCATATCCGGGAATTGCAGAGCTTCTGCAAAATCTTAAAAACCTGAATATAAAGCTATATGTTGCTACATCGAAACCTGAGGTTACTGCTGTAGACATTCTCGGGCATTTTGACCTGGCAAAATTCTTTGACGGTATCTATGGTGCTGATTTGGAAAAAAATCGAACCAGTAAGGAAGCAGTCATTGAATACCTTCTTGCAGATGTCCTGCCTGCAGGGAAGACTTTGATGGTCGGTGATACAGAATTTGATATCATCGGTGCGAAATACCACGGCATCCCGGCTGTGGGCGTAGCTTGGGGTTACGGGAAAGTGGAAGATATGGAACAAGCCGGTGCTGCAGCAATCGTAGACTCTGCGCAATCACTTTTTGAGTATATTGTACATAACTGAAAAATGAGGCTCCAACATTTTGTTGGAGCCTCATTTTAGAATTCAAAAGAAATACTATAATGCTTCAGCCAGAAATCCAACTGGACAAAATAAGCACAGGTTTGTGCATGCCGCATAAGCTGGCCATACCATGGCCATTGCGTGGGACTGTTAAGCATATCGGAAAGCTTCTCCTTCGAAATCAGGTAAAACAAAGGGGAATCAGATTCCATGATAGAATTGAGACGATTGGACATGATTGTAGCATAATTTGGGTCAAAGGTTTTCGGGTAAGGGCTTTTTTTTCGATTGACAATTTCCGTCGGAAGCAAATCCCGCACACAATACCGAAGAAGCCCCTTTTCTTTTCCTATATAATCCTTGTATTTCCACGGAATGGTGTAAAGATATTCTGCAATTCGATAGTCGCAGAATGGAACACGGACTTCTAGCCCATGGTACATACTCATTCTGTCCTTGCGGTCAAGCAGCGTTTGCATAAACCAATCAAAGTTAAGATTTACCATTTGCTTCATGCGATGCTCAGTCGTATCACAGCCCAGGCAAATGTCACTTTCCCTGCAAGTTTTCGTATATAAATCATTTACAAAAGAGCTTGCTTCTATTTCGGATGCAATCGTGGGAAGTAGAATGCCTGCCCGCTGCTGGGTATTCTGAGCCCACGGAAAGCCTTCCTTGGAACGAACCTCCGGGTCACGATACCAAGGATATCCGCCAAATATCTCGTCTGCACACTCTCCGGAGAGCGCAACTTTCACTTCCTGCCGTATGTCTTTGCAAAATGCAAGCAGCGAAAAATCCACATCTGCCATTCCCGGCAAATCTCTGGCAATGGCTGCATCTTCCAAAACGCCATTCAGATCCTCCGGCGTAAGAACAGTCCAATGGTGAACGGATGCTATGTTTTCGTGCATGAGCTTAATATAAGGAGTGTCAGAGCTTGGCTGGAACTTTCCCGGCTGAAAATACACATCATTATTTGAATAATCTACAGAAAATGTATTAAGTACTTCTCCCCTGCTCTGCATTTGGCGTGAACACACCGCGCTGATAATACTGGAGTCCAAACCACCGGATAGAAATGTACCGATTTTTACATCGGATACCATTTGCCGTTTGATGGAATCCAGCACCAGGTAGCGAACTTTTTCCGCAATCTCCTCAAATGAATCTTCATTTTCCGCATCTTTAAGCTTCCAGTAGCGCACAAGCTCTATATGCCCTTGCCGATAGCGTAAATACTGCCCCGGTAAAAGAGAATCAATATATTTGAAAACACCGCTGTCGGGCTTCCTGCCTGGCCCCAGCATCAGAATTTGAAGTGCCCCTTCTTTATCCAGCACAGGACGGACGAAACCGCTACCCAGAATTGTTTTTATTTCTGAGGCAAATACAAGGCATTCATTCTGCAAAGAATAAAAGAGCGGCTTTACCCCAATGCGATCCCTCGCCAGAAATAATGTGTGCTCTGAATTATTCCAAACAGCAAATGCAAAAATTCCGTTAAACATTTCTAAGCATTTTTCCTGCCATTGGCAGTATGCGTGCAGTACAACCTCCGTATCACTGTGCCCACAGAATCGGTGTCCGAGTTTTTTCAAAGTATCGCGTATTTCTTCGGCATTATACAGTTCCCCATTATAGACAATTGTATAATGATTACCGCAAAAACAGCAGGACATTGGCTGTTTGCCGCCGTCTGGGTCTATGATTGCCAGTCTTGTATGCAGGAGTGTGCATTCATCTTCACGATAAATTCCCTCCCCATCGGGGCCTCTGCGTCGCATAGTTTTAAGCATTCTGTCTATGGTTAAATCATCAGGCGTAACACCAATTATCCCGGAAATTGCACACATAAATTTCCCTCCCATCTGACTATCCTATGCAGGAATATTTTGTTGGTGTATGGCCTGAGCATCTGCCGGCATACTAACATGGGGGTGAAAAAAATGAAATCAAATGAAGATGTCCTTTCTTCCATGTTAAAAACCACCCAGATGGGCCAGATTGGTATTCGATGCGTGCTGGATACAAACATGAGTGCAGGACTTCGAAGCGCTTTGGAGTCTCAGCTTCGGGAGTACGACAGTATTGAAACACAAGCCCATACGCTTGCATCCAATCATGGGTGGGAAGTGCGGGAGCTTGATCCCGGAATACGAGCAATGTCCGAAATGATGACAAAAATGCGCTTTCGCGGCAAAAATAAAGAATCCAAGATTGCAGGAATGATGATTCAAGGTAACTCCAGAGGCATAATTAAGGGCGGTAAAAACCTGCATCACATGCAGAATCCTGATGGTCAGATTACTGCCCTGTCGAGAAAACTCCTTGAAACAGAATCCAATAATATTCGTCAGATGCAGGACTATCTATGAAACACCCCCACGATGGCAAACGCCATCGTGGGGGTATCACATTTTATCTGACGATGCATATAATACAGAGTGTGCGAAAGGAGGCTGTATAATGGCATCTATAGGATATATTGACGTCAGAGCCTACACAAGCTATGCACAAATCCCACTATCGGATGTGGCTATTGAAGTTACAGCAGAGGATGATACAATGCTTGCGCTGCGGCTGACAGACAGGAACGGAGGAATAAAACCGATTGCACTTCCTGTACCGGATAAATCGGAAAGTCAACAGCCAAACGCTGACGAGGTTCCCTATGCGGTTGTGAATCTATACGCATATAAAAAAGATTATGAGAAGATTGAGATAGAGGGACTGCAGGTTTTTGCGGGCACAACCACATTACAGAATCTGGAAATGATTCCATCCGCTCAATTCCCGGGGAGCACAGATGAAACCATGCAGATTGATATACCGCCGCAGGACTTATAGGAGGTTTTATGGCAATCGTAACACCGTATGTCCCGGAGAGAATAACGGTTCATCTGGGAGCGCCAAATACCAACGCTTCCAATGTGACAGTGCCGTTTATTGACTACATAAAAAATGTCGCATCCAGCGAAATATATCCAACTTGGGAAGAAAGTGCACTGCGCGCCAACATCTTAGCAATCGTGTCTTTTGCGTTAAACCGTGTCTACACGGAATTTTATCGAAGCCGTGGATATAACTTCGATATCACGAATTCTACGGCTTATGACCAGTTCTTTGTTTATGGGCGAAGTTACTTTACCAATATATCCCGGCTTGCAGATGAACTGTTTAATGTCTATCTTCGCAGGCCGACTTTCGTTGAACCACTTGCTGCAAAATTCTGTAACGGAACCACCGTAACCTGTGAAGGTCTGAGTCAGTGGGGCAGCCAATATCTTGCCCAGCAGGGCTTAAATTCTACAGAGATTTTGCGACGATACTATGGCAATGTCGAGATTGTTACCAATGCACCTGTCCGGGCTCCGGTTCAATCCTACCCGGGCAGAGCTTTGCGGCGAGGAAGTGTGGGGCCTAATGTGGCGGTCATACAGGTCGAGTTGAACAGAATATCCCAGAATTATCCCGCAATTCCAAAAGTAGGAACAGCGGACGGAATATTCGGTTCCCGTACAGAAGCATCGGTACGAAAATTTCAGGAAATATTTAACCTGACGGTTGATGGAATTGTCGGCAGAGCAACATGGTATGCGTTGGTACGGCTTTATACCGCGGTCACTTCCCTTTCAGAGCTACGCAGTCAGGGGCAAAAGTACTATGCCAATACATGGGGAATATCCACGCCTCTGCGCCGAGGAGACCGCGGTACGAAAGTTGAACAGCTTCAATACATGCTTCGGGTTTTATCTGCATATATTCCAACCATTCCACAAATAGCTGTAGATGGTATCTTTGGGCCTGCGACAGAAAATGCCGTGCGCGCCGCACAGAGACGACAGGGACTGACGGAAACAGGCATCGTGGATTTTCAGACGTGGAATGAAATCTATGATCAGTTCTATGGCATCGAAAGCACCAGCTTGTATAATTCCGATTTTGCAGGCAGCGGGCTTCGCAATTCCTTTGGAAATAATACCCCATTAACACAGTATCCGGGTATGGAGCTTGGAATCGGCAGTGCGGACGTATCTGAATAGGAGGAAATGACATGAATGAGAATAATTCCAATCTCGGATGCCCTGTTCAGAATCTTCAAACCATGCTTCTGACAATCTGTACCGCAGAAAATGAGCATGCACAATTTACAGTAAGCGGAATTTACGACCAGGCAACTGCAAATGAAATCCGTAAGTTTCAAAAACGGCACGGAATGCCCGTGACAGGCATCACAGATGAAGTTACCTGGGAGACGGTTTGCTCCGACTATGAAGAAGCCAAATGTGAGGTTCAATGTGCCGAGAGTCTGTCAATTCCACTTAAATGCGGAGAGATTATTCATCGCGGAGAAAATCATCCGGCAGTCCTGATTTCACAGGCTATTCTGAAAATGTTGTCCCAAACCTGTGAAAACTTTGCAGCTCCTGAAGTCACGGGAACACTGGATTTAATAACCGCAGAAGGTCTGGAAGCGGTGCAAATGATGGGCGATTTACCGGTTACGGGAGAGCTTAATAAAAAGACATGGAAACTTTTAGCATCCCATTTTACATTGGCTGCCGATAGAAGAATAAACGCTAATCCCCTGCCCCATTCCGATTGTTATCGCCCGTAAATATGGGTATACTATAGGAAAATTTGAAACGGAAGTGTCTTTTGCATGGCTAACAAAACTCCGGGCAATGAAATATTGACGGTACCAAATGTAATCAGTTTCCTTCGACTTTTACTTTTGCCTGTATATGTGAGACTGTTTTTCTTTGGTACATCGGAGTTTGAGAAGCACTTAGCCAATAGTCTATTGGTTGTTTCGTGTGTATCCGACTGTGTGGATGGCTTCATTGCAAGAAAATTCAACTGTATCAGTACCTTTGGAAAGGTGCTTGATCCGATTGCAGATAAATGTACACAGTTTGTCATGCTGATATGCGTATGCATTCACTATAAACAGATGCAAGATGTTCTTTTGCTATTTGCCATTAAGGAACTTCTGCAAATGGGAGCCGGTATAATTTATTTGCGTAGAGGCAAAATGCTGTCCGGTGCACTGCCTGTCGGTAAAATATCAACGACAGTTCTGTTCATAGCCATTATACTCCTGACGGTATTTGATATTCAAAATATATATTTCATAGTTCTTTTGAAATACAGCTGCATGGTTGCTCTTCTGGCATCTTTTCTGGCGTATGGTCATGTTTATTTATTTCGACCCGATTTTTTATCTGCATAAAAATCAGGCAGCGATTCTTTCGCTGCCTGATTTTGTATAGTTTCTTCCTATGAATGACAGTATGTCACGAATCTGCCGTTGGAGTATCTCCAAATAATTTCAGAGCATCAGCATCATCTACCGCATTCATTTATAGGATGATTATAGCATATCCAATTTGCGATAGATGAAGAATCGATGAATAAAGGGAAACAATTTTATGCCGGGAACTGATTGCTGAATAGAACAATAACCGGTAGCAACAGAGAAAACACACTGATTGACCATGCATAGAGTGACTTGCGGGACATAAACATCATCACAAGACATCCGATTGTTAATGCCAACGGTGCAAATACTGCCAGTCCTCTTGAAATATTCACCAGAAACGCCCCGTCGGACTGAAGTAATAATCCGACAGTACTGTCCAGATGCTTTGCATTATACACCGAAAGGCGAATAATTCCATATAAGACCGGGATTGACAGCAGCACTTTACGAAGTGCATATATCCACTGCCAGATAAGTGTTATAACCTCAAATGCTTTTTGTGCCTTATGAGAGGACGGAGTCTTAAGTGGAATCGTTTCTTCCTGTTTTGTCACTTTTTCATTTATCTCGTCCATAGTCCACCTCCAAAGGTAGCGTGCCCAATTTCTTTTTATTTCTGCAATTCTTTTGTATTTTCCCGATAGAGAATGTCCAGACCCTTCAGAAGCAAATCCTTGTCATAATGAATTTCCCGCTTGCACAGAGGTACGACAAAGCGTGCAATGCCGCCCGTGGCCACAACGGTGGTTGCGTATCCCAGTTCCTCTTCCATCCGCTCAATCATGCCGTCAAGCATGGCTGCAGCTCCCAGCATAATACCGCTGCGCATACAGTCAATGGTATTTCTGCCAATCACGCGCTTGGGCTTGTCGAGCTGCAGACCGGGAAGCAGGGCTGTGCGGTCGGTCAAAGCGTCCATAGAAATCTTCACACCGGGCGCAATACAGCCGCCGAGCATAGCGCCGGTTTCGTCCAGAACAATCATGGTCGTCGCAGTGCCCATGTCAACCACAATCAGCGGCGGCTTAAACAACCTTTGTGCGGCAACACCGCCAACCACCAAATCAGCACCTGTCTGGGAGGGGTTGTCAATCTTTATATTCATACCGGTTTTGATTCCGGGGCCAATAATCAAGCTTTCTTTGCCAATGAGCTTTAGAATTGCGGTTTTGAACGAGTTCATGACCTGCGGCACAACGGAGGAAATAATAGAGCCTTCAATCGACCCTAACTCCACATGATGGATTTCCAGAAGCATTTTCAAATCGATGCAGTATTCGTCCGATGTTTTTGTGGAGTCTGTGCGCAGTCTGGCCTGAAACAAAATTTCTGTGTCTGCAATTCCGCCGATTACAATGTTCGAGTTACCGATATCTACAGCTAGTATCATTTTAATGCCTCCAAATCCTCAGGAAAAATATTTTTGCAGGTAAGGATTACACCATTTGACAATTCAATCAAACCTGCACTGCCGCCGTGATAGCCACAGCTTCCGGGGTTCATGACCCACATTCCCTCCTCTTGGATACACTCAGGAATATGGGTATGTCCATAAAGGACGATTTGGCTTCCGCATTGTTTTGCATCGCGAATCAGTGCAGCATTCGTCATTTTCACATGATGCAAATGTCCATGGGTAAGATAGAATCGGACACCATCAATGGTCGGCTGTAAAATCCGGGGTGCCTTAGCAAGTGCACGATATTCATCACAGTTTCCCGGAACCTGAATCAGTGGAATATTCGGGAATTCCTCCACCATCGTCTGTGCATCGTCATAGTAGTCGCCCAGATGAATCATGCAATCCGGCTTAAACACAGTCAAACATTGCCGCATAAAGTGCAACGAGGAATGAGAATCGGACAGAACCAAAATCTTCATAGCGATAATCCTTTTCAAATTATGAAGGGATTATAGCACAGAACGAATGGAAATTCTACTAAATTTCCTTTATTTTTATGCATCTGCACAGAACATATTTAATCCTTACAGCATATAGTAATGTATGAGCCTTTATAATCGGGAGGCGATGAAATGGAATACTCCGTGGATAAACAGGAAATTGCGCGATTGACGAAGCTTGCCGAGAGCAGTGACGGTAAAGCCCTGATTCAAAAACTCTCGGAATCAAAATCCGACCAAATTAACGATGCGGTAGCAGCGGGAGATACAGAAAAATTAAAACAGCTTATTCGGGACTTTCTCTCAACGGAGGAAGCTGAAAAAATAAAAAAGAAAATGGAGGCTTCCAATGGATGAGCTTGATAAAAAATTAAATTCCATCCTAGAGAATCCGGAGCTGATGAAACAGATAATGGAGCTTGCAGGTCAAATCGGCAATCCGTTGGAAAAGCCGAAAACAGAGGAATCTCAATCAACAGTATCTTCAGGTACCGGCCCGATTATAGATTCCAATGCACTTCACAATATTTCAGCACTCCTGAGCAAAACAGGCACGGACAAAAATCAGCAGGCACTACTGTCTGCGATGCGCCCATATATCGGTGACCTGAAAATGCAAAAGCTGGAAAAAGCGATGCAGGCTGCCAAAATGGCACAATTGGCATCCTTCTATCTGAACAATGGTGGGCTTGGTCATCTGATTGGAGGTTAGGCAATGTATAATCGCTATACACCCCAGCCGGATGGAAGCTATAAAAAACAAAAAATTGATGAATCAAAGCAAACGAAAACAGTAAAACCAGAGGTATCAACGGATAGCTCAGGACTTGATATTATAAAGCAGATGATTCCACCGGGACTGGATAGTGCTGATTTGCTCGTTATAGTTATGCTTATGTTAATCAGCGGCGAAGAACAAAGGCAGACAAACGCTCTTTTGACACTGGTAATGTATTTGTTTTTATAAAAGCTCCCACGGATTAAAATTATCCGTGGGAGCTTTTCTCACTTTTGGACGAATCCGACTTTTTTATAAACCTTACGCAGCGTCTTCTCTGCTACATAACTTGCCTTTTCAGCACCGGCTTTATATACAGATTCCAAATATGCTTTGTCTTTCATTATTCTTGTGGATTCCTCGCGGATGGGACGGAGCATCTCCACAACTGCTTCACCGACAGCAGGCTTAAACTTGCCATAGCCCTGTCCTGCAAATTCGGTTTCAATCTGCTCAAAACTTCTTCCGGTACACGCAGAATAAATGGTCATCAGGTTCGCAACGCCAGGCTTATTCTCACGGTCATATCGGACGCAATTTTCTGTATCGGAGTCGGTAATTGCACGCTTAAACTGGCGCATAATGGTTTCCGGTGAATCCATCAGGATAATACGCCCGGTATCTTCGTTTTCCGATTTTGACATTTTGGATGTGGGATTGGTCAGACTCATAATGCGGGCACCAACCTTGGGAACGAAAGGCTCGGGAATTGTGAATACATCACCGTAGATACCGTTGAAACGGCGGGCAATGGTGTGACAAAGCTCCACATGCTGCTTCTGGTCTTCACCTACGGGTACCAAGTCGGGCTGGTACAGCAGAATGTCGGCGGCCATCAAGCTGGGATAAGTGAATAAGCCGCCGTTGATGTTATCGGCGTTTTTGGCAGATTTGTCTTTGAACTGGGTCATGCGGTTCAGTTCGCCAAACATAGCATAGCAGTTCAGAATCCATCCCAGCTCGGCGTGCTGGTGTACCTGGCTCTGAATGAAAAGGGTATTCTTTTCCGGGTCAAGTCCGCAGGCGATGTACTGTGCGAGCTGCTCCAGCGTTCTGCGGCGCAAATCAGCGGGATTATGCCGTACGGTAATGGCATGGAGGTCTGCCATAAAGTAGAAACAATCATATTCCTCGGAACGCTCTGCCCAATTCTTCACTGCGCCCAGATAGCTGCCCAGTGTCAGGTCACCGGAGGGCTTAATACCGGAGAGCATTCTCTTTTTTGCCTGAGATTCTTCCATAATTCCATCCTCGCTTTTATTTATAGCACTAAGTGGAATTATTCTAACACAGCGGTTTCAAAAAGGCAATGCGCAAATTGACTTTTGACCACCGCGATGGTATATTATAGGAAACAAATTTTAGATTTGAGGTTAGATTTATGGATACACTAGCACTCGCTAATCTGCTGTTCCCCGATGTAACAATGACTGCGGATGAACTGGAAGAGAAATTTCCCCTGCGCAATGTCCCGGAAGGTGCCGTAGTCACCAGAATGGCTCCATCCCCCACCGGATTTGTGCATCTGGGTAATCTGGTTCAGGGCTTAACTTCTGAAAGAATGGCTCATCAGAGCGGCGGCGTCCTGTTTCTGCGCGTGGAAGATACCGATGCCAAGCGCGAAGTCCCCGGGGCTGTTGAGGTGCTCATTAACACCTTGAAGCATTATGGCATTCAGTTTGATGAAGGCGCAACGATTGACGGCGACAACGGCATCTACGGACCTTACAGGCAGCGCCAGCGTGCAGATATCTACCATGTATATGCCAAAAGGCTTGTTGTCGAGGGCAAGGCCTATCCCTGCTTCTGCACAGAGGAAGAATTAGCTGCTATGCGCGAAAAGCAGGAAGCGAACAAGGAAACAACCGGCTATTACGGGAAATACGCCATTTGGCGTGACCGCAGCTTAAGCGAAATTGAGGAGAAGATTAATGCTGGCTGCCCTTGGGTGCTCCGCTTCCGCTCCACCGGAAATTCCGAAAATCAGTTTAAGTTTGACGATCTCGTCAAGGGCAAGCTCACCATTACCGAAAACGATGTTGACCATGTCCTTCTGAAATCCGATGGTATTCCCACCTATCATTTTGCCCACGCAGTTGATGACCATCTGATGCGAACAACCCATGTTGTTCGTGGTGATGAATGGCTTTCCACGCTTCCTTTCCACATCCAGTTGTTCCAAGCTTTGGGCTTCAGACTTCCTAAGTATGTCCATATTGGACCGCTTATGAAGATGGACGGAACCTCCAAGCGTAAGCTCAGCAAGCGCAAGGATCCGGAACTTGCTCTGACCTACTACAAAGCTGAGGGCTTCCCCGTTGCAGCTGTTTATGAGTATATTATGACCCTGCTCAATTCCAACTATGAAGACTGGCGCAGAGCCAATCAGGATGCGCCTGCTTCCGAATTCAAATTCAGCCCCAAGAAACTGAATCCTGCCGGCAATCTCTTCGATTATGCAAAGCTTTTGGATGTTTCCAAAAATGAAATTGCAAAGATGGATGCCGAAAAAGTATATACACTTCTCGTTGAGTGGGCACAGGACTTTGATAAAGATTTTGCCGATAAGTTAACTGCCGACCCTGCATACAGCAAAGCGATTCTCGCCATCGGACGCGGCGGTAAAAAGCCCCGCAAGGATCTGGGTACTTGGAAGGATGCAAAGCCTTACATGGGCTTCTTCTTTGACGAATATCTTGAAAAGCCTGAGTTTGACGAGAAATTTGACAAGCGGATTATCTGCGATGCTTTGAATCACTTCCTGGCCTCCTTTGATATTTCCGACGATTCCAATGTCTGGTTTGAGAAAGTAAAAGCTGTTACTACCCAGCTTGGCTTCACCACGGATATGAAAGCATATAAGGCTAATCCCGAAAACTTCAAGGGAACTGTTGCCGATGTTTCCACCTTCATCCGTCTGGCTGTCACCGGAAAAACCAACTCCCCCGACCTGTACACGGTTATGCAGATTCTCGGCTATGACTGTACCTGCGATAGAATTCGCAAAACAATTGCATCTATGTAACCAAAAGCCCTCAGCAGAATGCTGAGGGCTTTCAAACTGTCAATGTATCAAAAACCGGCAGGCCATTCGGCCTGCCGGATAAACTTACTTCTCAGCTTTCTTGGCAGCCTTAGCCTTTGCTTTGGCTTCCTGAGCTTTTTTTGCCTCTACCTTAGCGTTTTCGGCAGCGGTTTCATTGGAGGACATTGCCCACTTTGCAATTTCAATGCGAACCTGATCGGCACCGGTCTCGATGACAATCTTGTCTTCCTTCACATTGACAACGGTACCAACAATACCGCCGATGGTGGTAATCTTATCGCCGGTACGGACGGAGGCGCGCATCTGCTCGGCTTCCTTCTTGCGCTTGTTCTCGGGACGAATCAGCATGAAGTAGAAAACACCCAGCATCAGGACGAGAGTCAGCAGCATGGAAGGCATACCGCTGGAGGTAGCAGTTAAAAAGTTCAGCATTGGGAAAACTCCTTTATGTTTTGTTTCTCAAGTATTATAGCATTTCACAGGCAAAAAGCAAGCTAAATTTAAATTCTGCGAGCCAATTTCTCAGAGTATTCTGCACGGAACGCAGAAAAAGTTCCGTTATCCAGTGCATGGCGGATTTTTTCCATGAGTTTATTGTAGAAATAAAGGTTATGCATTACACACAGCCGCATGGCAAGCATCTCCTCTGCAATAAACAGATGACGAATGTAGGCTCTGGAATAGCGGCGGCAAACCGGGCAATCGCACTTTGGGTCAATGGGACTATCATCAAGCTGATATTTTGCATTCTTCAGATTGATGGCACCATCCCATGTAAAGAGTCTTGCATGGCGTGCGTTTCTGGCAGGCATAACGCAGTCAAAGAAGTCAATGCCGCGTGCCACACCTTCGATGATGTTGGTTGGCGTGCCGACACCCATCAAATATCGGGTCTTCTCCTGAGGTGCATGCTCCTCTACCGCTTCAATAATGTCATACATTTCTTCGGCAGTTTCACCGACAGCCAGACCGCCGATAGCATAGCCGGGCAAGTCCAAGTCTCGTATCCGCTTCATGTGATCCACACGCAAATCGGCATAGGTGCCGCCCTGATTGATGCCCCATAGCATCTGGTTGGGATTAACCGTATCGGGAAGCGAATTTAAGCGGGCATTCTCCGCCTTACAGCGGACAAGCCAGCGATAGGTCCGGTCAACGCTTTGCTTTACATAATCTTTCGGAGACGGATTCTCAACGCATTCATCAAAAGCCATACAGATGTCGGAACCGAGATTGGACTGAATCTGCATACTTTCTTCCGGCCCCATGAAAATCTTGTGACCATCAATATGGGATGAGAAGGTGACGCCCTCTTCCTTAATTTTTCGCAGCGATGCAAGGCTGAAAACCTGGAATCCGCCGGAGTCCGTCAGAATAGGACCATCCCAAGTTATAAATTTATGCAGTCCGCCCATCTGTCGAACGACTTTATCTGTTGGCCGCAGATGCAGATGATAGGTATTGGACAGCTCAACCTGACAGCCGATGTTCTTCAAATCCTCAGCGCTAAGCGCACCTTTAATCGCGCCCTGCGTGCCGACGTTCATGAATACAGGGGTCTGAACAGTTCCGTGCGCACAGGTAAAAACGCCCCGCCGTGCCTTCCCCTCGGTTTTCAGTAGTTCAAACATAGATTACTCCTTTAATAAACAAACATAGCATCGCCGAAAGAGAAGAATCTATAGTGTTCCTTGACGGCCTCGGCGTAGGCATTCAGCACATTGTCTCTGCCGGCAAATGCAGAGACAAGCATAACAAGGGTGCTTTCCGGCAGGTGAAAATTGGTAATAAGTGCATCCATCGCTTTGAATCGATAGCCCGGATAGATGAATATTTCCGTCCATTTTGAGCCCTCGCAAAAGGAGCCGTCCTCCCCTGCCAAAGACTCCAGAGTTCTGCAGGAAGTGGTTCCGACACAGATGATTCTCCCACCTTGTTTTCTAGTCTCATTGAGTGTTTCGGCGGTCTGTGCATCCATCATACACAGTTCACTATGCATATGGTGATCCAGAATATTCTCGGCCTTAACCGGTCTGAATGTCCCAAGACCGACATGCAGGGTCACAAATGCTGTTTTTACACCTTTTGCACGAATCTTATCCAGCAACTCTTCCGTAAAATGTAGCCCCGCCGTAGGTGCCGCTGCAGAACCAACATCCTTGGAGTAAACCGTCTGATAACGCTCTTGGTCAGAGAGTTCAGCCTTGATGTAAGGAGGAAGCGGCATCTTTCCCAATCGCTCCAAATGCTCAAGAAAAATGCCGTCATAATGAAATTCAATGACTCTGTTACCTGTTTCCTGCACCTCGCGCACGGTAGCGGTCAATTCTCCGTCACCAAAAATCACGGTATTTCCAACCTGCATTTTCCTGCCGGGCTTACACAGACACTCCCAGTACTTATTTCCCAAATCTTTGAGAAGCAGTACTTCCACAGCTCCTCCCGTTGGACGGTGCCCAATCAATCTGGCCGGCAAAACACGGGAATTATTCAACACCAAACAGTCACCGGGCTGCAAATAGTCAATAATATCATAGAAATGACGATGCGTTACTTCGCCGCTGTCTTTATTCAAAACCATCAGCCGTGAAGAATCTCGACGCTCCAGTGGAGTTTGGGCAATCAATTCTTCCGGCAGGTCATAGTAAAAGTCGCTTGTTTTCATGAGAAATCCTCCAAAATCACAACTGTTTCAGTATATCCCATTTTTTTGCTTTTTGCAACAGGCAAATACGCGCATAATCTCATAGAATGTGTCGGAGGGATGAGAATGAAAAAGCCGCTTTTCACCGGAACTGCAACCGCGCTGGTTACTCCATTTGAGCATTCGGGTGTAAACTTTTCCATGCTGGAAAAAATTATACTGCGCCAATTAGATGCCGGAATAAAATCGATTGTCCTTTGCGGAACCACGGGTGAATCCCCTACGCTATCGGATGAAGAAAAAACAGAAATCTTTGAATTTTGTAAAAGACTTGTTGGCAGTCGGGCGTTGCTGATTGCCGGAACCGGCTCGAATGACACCAAGCATGCCTGTGCCCTTTCCGCGGCTGCTGAGAAAGCCGGGATGGATGCACTGCTGGTCGTTACACCGTATTATAACAAATCCAATACAAAGGGACTGACTGCCCACTACCGAGAAATTGCCGAAAATGTATCTGTGCCGATAATTCTGTATAATGTGCCGTCAAGGACAGGTGTGAATATACCCACAGAAGTATATCAAGAACTGTCGGAATCTGACAGTTTTATCGGTGTAAAGGAAGCCTCCGGCTCTATACAAACTGCAATGGACATACGATTATCCTGTCCGAATGATTTTTATATATGGAGCGGAAACGATGATTTAACCGTTCCGCTCATGTCCATTGGTGCACAAGGCGTTATTTCCGTAGCATCCAATATTGTACCATGTAAAGTAAAGGAAATGACTGATGCAGCTCTAATCGGTAATTTTGAGCACGCCGCAAATTTGCAAATGGAGCTGATGCCGCTTATAAAAGCGCTGTTTTCCGATGTAAACCCAATTCCGGTAAAACAGGCCATGAAGGAAATCGGTTTTGACTGTGGAAAATGTCGGCTTCCGCTGACAGATATGCTCGATGATAAACTCATGAAACTACAAAGTCTGTTAAAAAAAATGACCGCCTGAGGCGGTCATTTTTATTACTTCAGAACTGCTTTATGGAACACTTTCTTGCCTTTTCGAATCTTGACACCCTGACGCAGCATTTCCTCAGTCACAGCGAAGTTGGGAGCATCCACTTTTTCATCATTGACAGCAACGCCGCCCTGCTGCACCAAAGTACGCGCCTCCTTGTTGGAAGAAGCCAGCTTGCAGGCAACCATCAGAGTCAGAATGCCAATCTGACCGTCTGTCAGCTGCTCAGCGCTGATTTCGGTAGTGGGCATATTGGCATCGTCACCGCCGGTGGTGAAGAGCGCTTTTGCGGCATTCTGCGCCTTGTCGGCCTCCTCCTCGCCATGTACCAGCTTAGTCAGCTCGTAGGCAAGAATTTCCTTAGCCTGATTGATTTTGGCATCCTTCCAAGAATCCATCTCATCAATTTTCTCCAGCGGCAGGAAGGTCAGCATACGGATGCACTTCATTACATCCGCATCGTCCACATTGCGCCAGTACTGGTAGAATTCAAAGGGGGAAGTCTTGTTCGGGTCAAGCCAGACAGCACCCTTTGCAGTCTTGCCCATCTTCTTACCTTCGGAATTGAGCAGCAGCGTGATGGTCATAGCGTGTGCATCCTTGCCGAGCTTACGGCGAATGAGCTCCGTACCACCCAGCATATTGCTCCACTGATCATTGCCGCCGAACTGCATATTACATCCGTAATGCTGATACAGATAGTAGAAATCGTAGGACTGCATGGGCATATAGTTGAACTCAAGGAAGCTCAGGCCTTTTTCCATTCTCTGCTTGAAGCACTCGGCGCGGAGCATATTATTCACAGAGAAGCAGGCACCCACATCACGAATAAAATCAATATAGTTCAGTCCCAGTAGCCAATCGGCATTATTGACCATCATAGCCTTGTCTTCACCGAACTCAATGAAACGCTCCATCTGCTTTTTGAAGCAGGCGCAGTTGTGCTCGATGGTCTCGCGGGTCATCATGCTGCGCATGTCACTGCGGCCGGAGGGGTCGCCAATCATGGCGGTACCGCCGCCAATCAGGGCAATGGGCTTATTGCCCGCCATCTGCAGGCGCTTCATTAGGCACAGAGCCATGAAGTGACCGACATGCAGAGAATCCGCAGTAGGGTCAAAGCCAATGTAGAAGGTGGCCTTTCCGTTATCCACCATCTCACGGATTTCATCCTCGTTTGTAACCTGAGCAATCAGCCCACGCGCAACCAGTTCATCATAAACTTTCATGTATTTACCTACCTTTAACAGAATTGAAAAAGCCCTCCGTCCGAACTCGGACAGAGGGCGTAATGATACGCGGTACCACCTCGTGTTCGATTACACTTTGCAGTGCAATCCTCACAGCCGCAAAACGGCAAGCGCAATATCGGGCGCACCCGTTCTTCCCTACTGAATTTCAGGAGGACCACTCAGGGAGGTATTTGGGCGGTTCATCTTACTGCCTTGCAGCATCCGGCAGCTCTCTGGAAAATGAATACGCTTACTTCATCCCGTCACAGTGTTATCAGATTGGTGACATATTAACAAATTCCCGGTGCTTTGTCAAGCCGAAATCATAGCGCACAACAAAAATGCACACAGTATAAAGACAAATGTATTTTTTCCTTGATTTCTCACGAAAATTGATTAAAATATACCTTATGATTTTAATTGAGAGGCGGATGTTGTTATGAATAAAATCTATATTCCCGAGAACTATACACCTGCACTGGATGCTTATGATACGCAGCGTGCAATTGCCTATATCAAGCAGACTTTTCAGGAAGAGTTTTCTTCTGCACTGAATCTGAAGCGTGTATCTGCGCCTTTGTTTGTGACGGAAAATTCCGGTCTGAATGATAATCTGAACGGCTATGAGCGCCCTGTCAGCTTCGATGTTCCTGCAGTAGGAAACGATGCACAGGTTGTTCATTCTCTGGCCAAATGGAAGCGTCTGGCACTGAAACGGTATAACTTCACCGTAGGCAACGGCCTTTATACGGATATGAATGCCATTCGCCGCGATGAAGAGCTGGACAATGTGCACTCCATCTATGTTGACCAGTGGGACTGGGAAAAGATTATTACCCGCGACAACCGTAATCTGGATTACCTCAAGCTGATTGTCAAAGCAATCGTGGGGGCAATCTGTGATACCAATGACCGAATTCAGGTGCGCTTTCCCCAGCTCAAAACAAAGCTCAGTCGAGAAGTGGCTTTCGTAACCACGCAGGAACTGGAGGACATGTTCCCCGATATGACCTCTTCCCAGCGTGAGACCGCATTTTTGAAAAATCATCCCACCGCCTGCATCATGCAGATTGGCGGGAAGCTCCGCTCCGGCAAGCCCCATGATGGCCGTGCCCCGGACTATGACGATTGGGCGCTGAACTGCGATATCTTCTTCTGGGATGAGACCCTCGGAAGAGCGCTGGAAATATCTTCCATGGGTATCCGCGTGGATGCCGAGTCTCTTGATCGTCAGTTGACCATTGCAGGATGCAACGAGCGCAGGAAACTTCCTTTCCATAGGATGCTTCTTAATGATGAGCTGCCGCTTACCATCGGCGGCGGCATCGGTCAGTCCCGTCTGTCCATGCTCCTGATTGGCTGCGCCCATATCGGCGAAGTTCAGTCCAGCATCTGGGACAGTGAGACGGTTGAAGCTTGTAAAAAGGCCGGTATTCCTCTCCTGTAAAAAAGATAAATACAAAAAGTGGGTGTGAAATCACACCCACTTTTTATTTTTTTCGAAATACTAAAAGCTTACTTCCTACATAATTTGCGATGACAACCAGAACCTGTGTGATTAGTTTCCAAATATTACCGTTCATCGACAGGCAGTCAACGGTAATAAACAGGATGACGGTCTCCATGACCCCGGATGCGACTCGGCAGCTTACAAACTTGAATAGCTCCGGTATGACCGTTTTGGAAGACCAGTCATGGCTGCGGAAAACAAAGGGTTTATTGGTAAGGTATGCAAATAAAACTGCAATGACCCATGCTACGGCATTGCTTATCACAATACTGCACCCAACAATATTATACAGCGGCAGAAAAACCGCATAGTTTACAATTGTTGTCAAAACTCCGAAAATGAGATAAACAATTACATCATAATACTGATTAAACAGCGTTTTTAATCTCTTCATAATCACACCTCTTTTGTTATTCTAGCATATTTTTCTTCTGATAGCAACGAAATATTGTTATTTACATTCCACGCGAAAACTGTTATCATATTTCATATTCTTTTGTAGGTGAATGGAATGAAAGATACAAATAAAATCCGATTTTTGACTGCAATGATTATATTCGGAACCATCGGCCTGCTGCGCAAATCCGTTCCGCTTCCCTCTTCCGTTGTTGCGCTGGCTCGCGGGATTATCGGTTCTGCCGTATTGTTTGCGATCAGTCGATTTTCGCAGGTTCGTCCATCCGGTGAATCCATTAAAAATAATATTCTCTTTCTGATTTTATCCGGTGCCGCAATCGGCTTTAACTGGATTCTGCTTTTTGAGAGCTACAACTATGCCTCCGTTGCAACTGCCACACTGTGCTATTATCTGGCTCCTGTTCTTGTGATTCTTCTTGCCCCTTTTGTACTTCATGAGTCCATTTCAACCAGGCAGATTTTCTGGGTTTTTATGGCGCTTATTGGGATGGCGCTCGTATCCGGGATTTTTGACGATAACAGCACTGCTCAGTTCAAGGGTATTGCGTTTGGAATCAGTTCTGCAGTACTATATGCATTTGTCATTCTGATGAACAAACGCATTGTGGGAATTCCCGCACTGAATAAAACTCTGATTCAGTTGTTCTTTGCCTCGATTGCCATGCTGCCCTATGTTTTGCTCACTGAGGACATCGGTAGTTTTAGCATTACCGGAAGCACAATTGCAAATCTTCTGATTATGGGTCTGATTCATACCGGCGCTGCCTATTGGCTGTATTTTTCTGCAGTTGAAAAGCTTGAAGCGCACACCGTCGCCCTTTTCAGTTACATCGACCCAGTGGTTGCAATTCTGCTTTCCACATTTTTTCTGAAAGAACCCATGACGATTTTAGGTGCGCTGGGAGCGGTCATAATTCTTATTTCCGCATATTGCTGTGAAAAAAATTAAAAAATGCCGTCAGAAGCAGAAAATTCTGACGGCATTTCTTTATTCAACGGTAACACTTTTGGCAAGATTCCTGGGTTTATCCACATCCAGACCCTTTGCCACGCTGACATAGTATCCCAAAAGCTGGAGCGGAATCACAGCCAGAGAGGTAGCAAAGTGCGAATCTGTCTTGGGAATATACACGCTAAATGGTACAGTATCTTCAATCGCGTAATTTCCGTAAGTTGTTAATCCCATTAAGTAGGCTCCACGGCTCTTGCATTCGGCCAGATTGGAAACTGTCTTTTCAAACAATTCACTCTGAGTTGCCACACCCACAACCAGTGTACCCGGCTCAATCAGACTGATGGTACCATGCTTCAATTCACCGGCCGCATACGCTTCGGAGTGAATATAGCTGATTTCCTTCATTTTCAAGCTACCCTCGAGGCTGATTGCATAGTCAATGCCTCTGCCGATAAAAAATACATCTTTCGCATTCACCTGCTTTGCGGCGAACCACTGAAGGCGCTCTTTATCTTCGAGAATTTTCTGAATCTTCTCCGGGATTGACTCCATTTCATCCAGCAAATTGTGATAAGTTGAATCATCAATCGCACCACGAATGCAGGCAAATTGAATGGCTAGACAATAGACTGCAATCAGCTGAGCAGAATATGCTTTCGTCGTCGCAACTGCAATTTCCGGTCCTGCAAAGGTATAGAAGACGCTGTCCGCCTCCCTTGCAATAGAGCTGCCCATCACATTCACAATACCCAGTGTTTTGATGCCGTTGTCTTTGGAAAGGCGCAGTGCTGCTAAACTGTCGGCAGTCTCACCGGACTGACTGATGACAATTACAAGACCTTTGGGATTGAGGAGCGGCTTGCGATAGCGGAACTCAGAGGCAAGCTCCACACGCACGGGGATTTTAGCCAAATCCTCAAATACATACTGGGCAGCCATTCCCACATGATACGCAGAACCGCAGGCTACAATGGTAATCTCCTCAATGGAGCGAATTTGCTCATCGCTCATCCCCACTGCGGACAGGTCAAGAGCATTATCCTTTAGGACAGAATGCAGGGTTTCCCGAACGGCTTTCGGCTGCTCGTGGATTTCTTTCATCATGAAATGCTCAAATCCCGCTTTTTCAGCAGCCTCAGAGTCCCATTCGATTTGAACAGCGTCCTTGTTGATGGTGTCACCGTCCAAATTGTAGAAAGTAATTTCCCCTCCGGACAGGCGCGCCATTTCCAGATTTTCGATATAATAAACTGTTCTGGTATATTTCAGAATTGCAGGAACATCGGATGCCACATAGCATTCCCCGTCCTTTACCCCCAGAACAAGGGGGCTATCCTTTCTGGCAACATAGATATCGCCGGGATAATCCTGAAACATAATCGCCAGCGCATAGGAACCGCGAATTCGCACCATCGCGTGGTTAATGGCATCCACAGGAGTATGTTCATATTTTTTGTAGTAGTAGTCAATCAGTTTGACCGCAACCTCAGTGTCTGTCTGAGAATAAAATGTATAACCTTTGCGGACAAGCTTATCTTTCAGCTCTTGATAATTCTCAATAATACCATTGTGAACACCCACCACATTGCCATCTGCGGATGTATGCGGATGTGCATTCAGCTCGGAGGGTTCACCGTGCGTTGCCCAGCGAGTATGACCGATACCGCAAGTGCCATGTAATGCACTACCGTTGTTCGTCTTCTCGGCCAGCGCTTTCAATCTTCCCTTTGCTTTTACAATCTCTGTTGCAGCGCTTCCGTTGCGAACTGCCATGCCGGCAGAATCATAGCCACGATACTCAAGCTTAGAAAGACCATCCAATAATATCGGTGCTGCCTGACTTTTTCCAGTAAATCCAACAATACCACACATAGATAACGCTCACTTTCACAGATAAAATATTCATTAGAATTCTATTTTTGTATTATAAAACTGTGAGATTATTTGTCAATGTATTTTTTTCGATTTTTTCTTTATATAAAAATATTTTTTATAATGTATTTTTATTGGCTAATCATTCTGGCTCCAAATAGAAAGAACAGCTCACTGCATTATTGGCAGTGAGCTGTTGCTATTTTGGCGGAGCGAGTGGGATTCGAACCCACGGTACCATTGCTGGCACACCTGATTTCGAGTCAGGGCCGTTATAACCACTTCGATATCGCTCCAAAGGCTGGTGGTATTATAACAAAGGCAGCTGAAAAAATCAAGGATGTTCTATTGGTGCATCCTTTTTCACCATTTCCATAATTTCCTTTAACTTAGTGCATACATATCGGTAATTATCATGCTTGTGCGGAAGAATGCAATTTGAACAGTCTTTTACTCCGTCCGAAGTATATTGATAATTTCCACCGCAGTTTTTTCCGAGCGCATATAATGGACAATAGCAAAAAAGGCAGCTGAAATCATCCGTATTATCTGTTTTATGGCACGGAAAATACTCACACTGCTTATTTTGAAAGAAATCATAGTGGGACATACGGTTCTCCTTTCATTCTATCTTCCATTATCGAAAAGATGTGTTATAATTGAAAATGTGTCCAAGGTTCCTGCGCCGGTGGATTATCCGAAAAAATCAAAGCCTTACTGGTTTGGGGATGGATAAAGGAAATACTGTGTGACCATAGTGCAATTTCAAAGTCATCCGGAAGCACAGCATATTTTCTCTCGCCTGCCAGCGGCATCCCTCTGCCGGAGAACTGGACTCTGATTTGATGTGTGCGCCCGGTGTGAAGCTGAATCTTCACCAGACTCAAATTCTTAACCGATGCAAGGACTTCATAATCAAGGATAGCCTCCTGAATTCCTTTGGCGGGTTTATCTGCAATATAGGTCATTTTCCTTGCCTTATCGCGGCCAAGCAAATCCGTCATTCGCCCTTTGGAACACTCCGGGATGCCGTGAATCACTGCCAGATAAGTTTTCCGGAACTCGCCATCCCGAATTTGCCGGGATAATTCAGAAGCTGCTGCTGCATTTCTGGCCAGCACCATAACACCGCTTACAACTCTGTCAAGCCTGTGAACTGTGCGAAAATCTCCGTCCGGCAGCCCAAAATAGTCTCGCAGGCAGTCCGGCAATCCTCCGGGTTCATCGGTAGACAGCACCCTTGCCGGTTTGATGCAAACAACAATATTCTTATCCTGATATAAAATCTTCACGATAAATTCCTTTCTGACTACCGGAGGTATCAACATGAAACTTGTGATTCTGGATGGAAGCTGCTTAAATCCCGGCGATTTGGATTATAGCTGTCTCAAACAATTCGGTGAACTGGCTGTTTATGATAAAACCGAATCTACGCACGATGCCATTTTGCGGATTGGAAATGCAGAAATTGTCCTTGTAAATAAGGTCCCCATCACAAAAGAAATCCTGGATGCCTGTCCGTCAATTCGCTATATCGGAGTTCTTGCCACCGGCTACAATGTTATTGACTGTGCTGAGGCACGGCGAAGAGGTATCCCGGTCACGAATGTGCCGGACTATGGTACAGCCGCAGTAGCGCAATTCACAATAGCGCTACTGCTGGAGCTATGCCACAAGGTTGGATTTCACAGCGACGCAGTGCATCAGGGTGCATGGGTAAAATCCCCCGTTTTCTCCTTCTGGCTGACGCCGCAGGTTGAACTGACCAACATGACTTTCGGAATTATCGGTTTTGGAAAAATCGGAAAAGCTGTCGGAAAGCTAGCGAAAGCATTCGGCATGAATGTCATAGCATACAGCAGGAGCCAAAACGAGGAGGGGGCACAGATTGCACAGTATAAGGATTTAGACACAGTCTTATCGGAATCGGATGTTCTTTCACTTCACTGTCCCCTTTTCCCGGAAACAGAGAAAATCATAAACGCAGACACGATTGCGAAAATGAAGCAGGGAGCTTTTCTCATCAACACATCCCGCGGAGGTCTTGTAGACGAGCAAGCACTTGCCGATGCGCTTAATAGCGGCCATCTGGCGGGAGCAGCGGTGGATGTAGTGTCTCGTGAACCCATGGATGCGGCAAATCCCCTGCTTACCACGGGTAACTGCATCATCACACCCCACATCGCATGGGCACCAACCCAGAGCCGCCAGCGGCTTCTGGACTGTGTTGTGGAAAACATTCGCGGATTTCTGGACGGTTCTCCTCGTAACATTGTTAATTTATGAAAATCATCCCCACTTTGGTGGGGATGATTTTTTACATCTCTTGTCTGCCTTCCAATGCTCTGGATAGCGTTACTTCGTCGGCATATTCCAGCTGACTGCCCACCGGGATGCCATAGGCCAGCCTGGTAACCTTAATCTCCATAGGACGAAGTAGTCTTGAGATATACATAGCAGTTGCTTCACCCTCTGTATCAGGGTTGGTTGCCATGATAATTTCGCTAACCTCTCCGGTACCGACTCGGAGCATCAGTTCCCGAATCTTAATGTCATCCTGTGTTACGCGGTTCAGCGGTGAAATCACACCGTGGAGAACATGGTATACACCATGATACTCTCTGGCGCGCTCCATGGCTATCACATCTCTGGGCTCAGCAACAACGCAGATTACGGAGTCATCTCTGGCTGAATCTTCGCAGATGGGGCAAATCTCCCGATCCGTGAGATTCTGACATTTGGGACACAGATGTATGCTGGATTTGGCCTCCATGATTGCATCCGCAAAGGACTTCGCATCTTCGTATGGCAGCTCAAGTACATGAAATGCCAAGCGCTGTGCAGTTTTGCCGCCCACGCCCGGCAGTCTTGCAAACTGCTCCGTAAGATTCTGTAAAGAAGCAGGAAAAAACTGCATGAATCCTCCTTAAAACAGGCCGCCGAGATTCAAACCGCCGGTTAGGCGGGACATATTGTTGGCTGCCTCAGCATCGGCATTGCGAATCGCCTCATTAACTGCTGCAATTACCATATCCTGCAGCATTTCCACATCTTCGGGGTCAACCGCTTCGGGGTTAATCGCAAGGTCAGTCAGCTCATGCTTGCCGTTCACAGTCGCACTGACCATACCACCGCCGGAGGTTGCAGTAAATGTTTTCTGCTCTTGCTCCTGCTGCATACGAAGCATCTCCTGCTGCATCTTCTGCGCCTGCTTGAGCATAGCGCTCTGATTCATACCGCCCATGCCGCCGGGCATACCGCGAAATCCACCTTTAGCCATAAAATAATCTCCTTATGTTTAGTCTTTGATTCTTATGATATCCTGATGTGCTTTTCCAAAAGAAAGAAGTTTATCCATCTGAGGTTTTCCACCGGTCTTCTCGTAGGGCTTAACCACGATTGCACGAATCGGGCGCCCCATCTTCGCGGATACTTTACGCTGAGCAACCTCTAAGTTTTCTTTTCTCCCGACCTCTTTGGCCACAAAATCATCCATGCACCGAAGCTCCAAGGTATCACCGACCAGCGCACCCTGCAGGGGGCAGTTTGGTGTTGCGACAAAATAACCGGAAGCGGGCGGTTTCAACTCCTGACGAATTTGAGCTGCCAAATCCGGCCAGAAATCAGCAGGTGCCTCCGAGGGCGTGAACATGGGAATATCCTCATTATGCTGCTCCAATTCATCCTCAGGCTGTTTTATCTGCGTCATTTGAGCCGAAACACTCTGCACTTGGATGGCTCCGCTCTTGAGCTGATCTTCCAAGCGAGAAAGGCGGGCATTCATTGCCTTAAAATCCAAACTCAGCTCCGGGCGGCACATTTGAATAATGCACATCTCCGCATCCATCCGTCGCCCTGCACTGCGGTTAAATCCGGAAGCGGTTGCCTGCACAATATCCATCAGCCGAATGAGTTCTCCCGATGAGAGGATTTGTGCTAAATCACGAGTCTCTTTATCGGATGCTACTCCTGAAAGCATGGAAATACCACCATTGGGAGCAGTTTTGAGAACCATCAAGTCTCGAATCAGGCAGGCAAGCTCATCAAGCATTGCGGCCACATCCTTGCCCTGAGAATACAGCTGATTGAAAAGCGCAAGAGCAGCAGCTGTATCCTGCGCAGCAATATAGGAAAGCATTTTTCCGCACTGCCGTTCTCCGGCAATACCCAGACAATCATAGACTTTTTGCTCCGTCAGTTCCCCAACGACTGCGGAAGCGCACTGATCGAGCAGACTCAAGCCATCGCGCATTCCACCATCGGCAAGGCGGGCAAGCACTCTGGCTGCTCCTTCATCCATGTCGATGTTTTCCTGGTAAGCAACATATTGCAAGCGAGCTGCAATATCCTCCTGACTGATGCGGCGAAATGAAAAGCGCTGACATCTGGAAAGAATTGTAGCGGGAACTTTGTGTAGCTCTGTTGTTGCGAGAATAAATACCAGATGTTCCGGAGGTTCCTCAATAATTTTCAGCAGAGCATTGAAAGCCGACAGTGACAGCATGTGCACCTCATCGACAATATACACACGCTTACGAACCTCGGAAGGCGTATAGACCGCATCATCCCGCAGATCGCGAATGTTGTCAACGCCATTGTTGGATGCAGCATCAATTTCCAGCACATCCATACACGAGCCGGAATCAATTGCACGGCAGGCACTGCAGCAGTTACAAGGGTTTCCGTCATCTGGATTCAGGCAATTCACAGCTTTGGCAAGAATTTTCGCACAGCTGGTTTTTCCCGTGCCCCGAGAACCTGTAAACAGATAGGCATGGCTGAGTTTGCCGCTGACGACCTGCGTTTTCAGAGTCTGCGTGACAGCCTGCTGACCCGAAACATCATCAAAGGTTTGGGGACGATATTTACGATACAATGCTTGATAAGAAGCCATAACAGCCCCTCCCCTTCCGAAAATAATGACCGGCTCATAACAAGATCGCACACCCACATTTGTCCAGACAGATACGTCCAAACCGGTACAGCCGGCTCAAAATCGGAAGCCTTGCGGCACACGGGACACTCCGCTTAATGCTGCTTGGTTCCCCACCTGACATGGTTCACGGGGTCCCATTGCGCAAGACCGATTCGTCAACACCACTTATACGGGCTGAATAATGAAAGTCTGGCCGGGTGTGGGAATTCATCCCTGCGGATTCAGGTACAGGGTTCCGCTGCCTCCCCGACTAGTGCGACCTTGTTATGAGCCGGTCGAGCCATAACAAAGCAATATTGATTAGTTCAGCTTGGAATCGATGAAATCAGCCAGTTCCTGAAAGGTGGTAATCTTCTGGTCTTCCATGTCCAGCTCGACGCCCATCTCGTTTTCCAGATCCATAATCATTTCAACGATATCCAGAGAATCAATGCCCAAGCTTTCGAAGGTGCTGTCGGGAGAAATCTCAGCAGCATCCAGCTCCAGCTGCTTTGCAGCATAGTTAACAAGCTTTTCGTACATAATCGCATATCCTCCTATTCTTCTCTTTACGAACAATCCTTGATATTTTAGTACAGGCTATTTCATTTGTCAATGGTGGATTTTCCGGCTGTAAATGCGGTTGCCCATGCTATCTGAAGATTAAAACCACCGGTGTATGCATCACAGTCTATAATCTCACCAGCAAAATAGAGACCGGAAACAAGCTTGGATTCCATGGTCTTGGGGTCTATCTCCGCAGTTTTGATACCACCGGAGGTAATAATCGCCTCGGAAACCGGTCGTTTTCCCTTCACATCAAGGGAAAACGCTTTGAGAAGCTCCACAAGCGCTCTGCGGCTCTGGCGTGTCAGTGCATTGGCCTGTAGCTGCGGGTCAATATGTAATCTTCTCAGGACAACGGGTATCATGCTTCTGGGGAGCAAGTCAACCAGAACATTTTCCATGGTACGATTTTGATATTTCTCCAAGTCCCTGAGAATGCGCGCATCCAATGCGGCATCATCCAATGCAGGCTTCAAGTCAATGACAATCTTGCAGCCTTCCCCCTTCAGATGACAGCTTGCGCTGAGAATCGTGGGGCCGGAAACACCAAAATGCGTAAACAGCATTTCACCAAAATCTTTATATAAGACCTTTCCCTTTGCATTCAACAGCTTAACACCGACATTGCGAAGAGACAGGCCCTGCATTTCCGGGCAGTCGCTTCCGAAAACCTCAAGAGGAATCAGATTGCCTTCCGTTGATGTGACGGTATGACCAAGTCTTGCTGCCATAGCATAGCCGTCACCGGTGGAGCCTGTAGCGGGATAGGATAGTCCCCCTGTTGCAAGAATCACCCAGCGGCACGCAATCGCTTGTCTTCCGATTCTGACACCGCTGACAGCACCATTCATAGTCAGAATTTCATCGGCTCTGCTGCAGCGAATCTCAACGCCCAATGCAGAAAGTTTCCTTTTCAGGCACTCTACAATAGAAGATGCCTTATCGGTTACGGGGAAAACACGGTTTCCCCGCTCTGTTTTCAGCTCGCATCCGTTCTCGATAAAAAACTGCTTTGTTTTTTCCGGAGGGAATGCCGTCATGGCGCTGTACAGGAATTTCCCGTTTCTCGGAACATTGCGCATGACTTCTTCTGCCGAACAGTCATTTGTTACATTGCAGCGTCCCTTGCCGGTAATCATCAGCTTTTTACCGAGTCGGTTATTCGGCTCCAAAAGCAGTATCTTTTTCCCGCCGGATACTGCGTGAATCGCTGCAAACATACCCGCGGCACCGCCGCCAATTACAACACCATCATACTCCATTTTTCTTTACCTGTTTTTCGTACACATCGTACTCATCCCAGATTCGCTCCAGATTTTCAAATGTTCTGGAAAGCTCTTTTTCCTTCTGGCGGGCAATGGCAACAATCAGCGCGTTAATAACACTCAGCGGTGCCACTAAGCTGTCAACCAGAGAGACCATATCACTCTTGCAAATCAGGGCATGATTGCAGCATTGCCCAAGGGGCGAGAGCTTACTGTCGGTTATTCCGATTACGGTAGCACCTGCACTGCAGCAGTAGGTAGCGCCCCGTGTCGTTGAGGAAGAGTATCTGGGGAAGCTGAATGCAATCACAACATCGTCCGAATTCACGCCGACGATTTTTTCAAACATCTCGCTGGTGCTCAGTCCGGAGACAACATGGACATTATTAAACATATAGTTCAGGTAATATCCGAGGAAATTGGCCAATGGCGCAACAGAGCGAACCCCAAGGATATACACACGCTTTGCCCGCAGAATGGCATTAACTGCTTCATCAAACTCTTTGCGATCCAGTGTATCTTCGGTTTGACGCAGCTTCTCTATATCGGAATGCAGAACCGTGGCGACAACATCCTGATCCTTCATGCGGTCGTTGGCAACCTCGATTCGCTGCACAGAGGTCAGGCGATTGAGTACCATTTCCTGCATGGCTTTCTGCATGGTAGGATAGCCGTCAAATCCGAGTTCCACAGCAAAACGCACCACGGTAGATTCGGAAACACCAACATTTTTACCGAGCCGATTGGCCGTCATAAATGCTGCTTTTTCGTAGTATTCCAGAATATACTGTGCAATTCTTCTTTGCCCTTTAGAAAACTCAGGAGACTTCTCCTGTAATAATGTCATAATATCTTGGCTCACGATACATCCCTCGCTGGCAATGACTTGTTCACATAATATACTAACAAAGCCAATTCCCTTTTGCAAGTACAATTCATTTTATTTTTGGATTATTTCAACTTCTTCCGGGCTTAAAAATCTCCATTTCCCAATTGGCAAATTGCCAAGCTTCAAGTTTCCCTCACGGATTCGTTTTAACTTTGTCACCTGTAAGCCAGCGGCCGCGCACATCCGCCTGATTTGGCGGTTTCTGCCCTCGTGGATGACAATATTCAAAACTGCTTTTGTCCCGTCAATGCGCTTGCAGGCCACTGCAGGCGGCGCAATTCGGTAGCCATCCAGAATAATCGGATTCCTGAGTTTTTCATCGTCTCCCGGCCGGTAGCCCTCCACCCAAACCTCATATTCTTTCTCAACAGTATGGCTGGGGTGCATCAGACGATGGGCAAATTCTCCGTCACTTGTCATCAGCAAAAGTCCTTCGGAATCCATATCCAGTCTCCCGACCGGGTAAATCCGATGCTTGCAGTCAGCTACAAGCATTGTCACATCCCGGCGGCCTTTCTCATCGGCGAGTGTTGTCACATAGCCGCGCGGTTTGTTTAACAGCACATATACATTCTCGGCTTCCGCAGGAAGCAATTTACCGTTTACACAAATCTTATCTGCATCGGCATCCGCAGTGTCACCAAGAGAAGCTACATTGCCGTTGACCGTGACAATGCCTTCTTGAATCCATTTCTCAGCGGTTCTTCTGGATGCCACTCCACGGGCTGATATTATCTTTTGAATTCGTTCGCGCATTCGGTTTCCTCTTTCCGATTCCAAAGGGTAATTTTTTATTCGGTTGTGATATTTCTATCGTCTGCCCATAAACAACCGGTATCTTTCCAACTGCCTTGCCGCTGAGGACTACATAAACAAATCCTGCATCCCCGCTCTCAACTATGGGCGCCGCTGCAAAATCCTTCCCGCATTTTACAAACGATGGGTGTTCGTCCTCAGCGACAGCATAGGAAAAATCCTGACCTGCAATCAGCTCAGCCGAAGGAAGTTCTCCTCCAAGGATGGATACACTTCCAAGCCTTTCCCCGGCAGATACAAGTTTTTTAACATGGTACTCCTCAAAACCTCTGTCCAGAAGTACACGATGATCGTTCCAGTCATCCGGCGCATTGATACTCACAGCTATAAGACGGCGATTCTTTCTGACCGCACTGGAGACAAGAATTCGTCCGGCAGCTTTGGTATATCCCGTTTTTACGCCATCAGTACCGTCATAGAGCCATAAAAGTTTGTTGTGGTTACGCAGATAACGCTCTCCCACTTTCGTGGTTTTGGTAGATACAGTTTTGGCAAATATCGGATTTTCCATGGCATAGGCAGCAAGAATTGCCAAATCGTGAGCAGTGGAGTAGTGTTCCACAGCATCAAGCCCATTTGGATTGGCAAAATGTGTGTTTTTCATTTCCAGCATTCTTGCTTTATCATTCATCAGGTCAACAAACCCGGGTACATTCCCGGCGCAATAGATTGCCAGTGCTACCGCTGCATCATTCCCCGAAGAAAGCATCAGACCATAAAGCAGCTCCTGAACCGTCAGGATTTCCCCTGCCTGCAAATACATAGATGACCCTTCGATATTTGTTGCCTCCGGCGGAATCACCATTCTGTCCAGAACATTGCACTGTTCGCAGACAATCAGTGCCGTCATAATTTTGGTTGTGCTGGCTATCAGGCTTTTTTCATCTGCTCTTTGAGAAAATAGTGCCCTGCCGCTGACCGTATCCAGGAGAACTGCCTTTTGTGCAGAGATTGCATTAGTTTTGACCGGAAATAGTAAAACGGCGGCTAACAATGCAGCCGCCGTTCCTGCAAATTTAGATTTCATCATCCTCACCCGAGGACAGTATTTCCGGATAAAGTCTGATTATTCCTTTTTTGCGGGCATACGCGCATCAATGAAAGAGGTCAGTTTATCCAGCGTATCGGGAACCATTTCCACAATACGATCCGCCGTTGTATTGGCAGCCTGTGCAACAGGCATCATACGAACTGCACCATCTTTCACAATCAAAAAGCAGATGGGTGTAACCTTGACACCGGCACCCATGCCGCCGCCGAAGGGATTTTCGCCGCCATGCTTGGTCGCAAAATCAGAGCCGCCTCCGCCAACTCCAACGCTGATTCTGGACACGGGAATAATCGTAACACCGTCAGGTGTTGTGATGGGTTGACCAACAACAGAGTTGGAATCCACCATTTCTTTCACCTTCTGAATCGTGCTTTCCAGCATATTGGGTAATTTCTGACTCATAAAGTCTGCACCGCCTTTTCATGCTTTTTCTTCATTGATAGATATTCTCGAATGGCACGAATGCCATAAATAACTGCTAAAGTCAAGAGTCTTCCAAGTGTGATAGTGAATTCTGCTTTCGCTGTAAAAACAGTTCTATCAGTCGTGAAGTCACACTCCATTTCTATATCGCGTTTCTTGATAACAAAAACCCGTTCAAGCAAAGAAATTAAATTTCCGGCTGCTGCCCACGCCCGCCCATAGTTTACAGCCAAATCACAAGGGTCATCCCCTGCCATAATTACCTTGACATTCAACTGTTGAATGCGCAGTTTTCGTCGAAATGCATTCATAAAATCAATTCCAAGCTGAATGAAGGGAATAAAATCGGCAAACTCTCTGCTTGCATGTTCCGGATTCTTTTCTGCGGAAATGACCTTTGACTGCTGTGGCGGCTTTTCTGCATTCTCTTTTTTTTGCCGCTTCATCCATTTTGGCAGAGGAAATACAGTCAGCCGAATAAAGCCGACAATGACCTTGACCAAAGGCTGTTTTTCATAACATACCAGAATGCCCAGAGGCAAAGTAGCCAGACAAAACAAAATGGCAAAAACAATCAGCCAACCAATCACAGCGCAGCCTCCGCAGACGCCTCCTGCGAAGCCTCTTCAAGCTCGACAGGTTCGCCAAATGCAATTTTGTCAATCGGAGGAAGCTCATCCAAACCACTCAATCCAAAGGTACGCAAAAAATCAGGGGTTGTCCGATACTGGATGGGGCGGCCGGGAACATTCAATCGTCCCGCTTCTTCAATCAATTTTTTATTCAGGAGGGCAGCTACGGAGTAAGCACTGTCCACGCCGCGAATTTGCTCAACCATGGCTTTTGTCGCAGGCTGATAATACGCAATAATGGTCAGCGTTTCAAGCTGAGAGGCCGAAAGCTTTGGGGGCTTTCTTGTCTCCAGTGCTACCGTAATATAGTCCGCCATTTCGCCGGAGGAAACCATCTGATACCCGTCCTCAAGCCTGAGAATCCGAATGCCTCTGCGCTCAAAAGATAGCCGGTTGGCAAGCGCATCGGTCTGTCGAATGACTTCATCGGGCTCAGCTTTCAGCACTTCACTAAGACGACTGATTTCCACCCGTTCTCCCGCAGCAAACAAAATTGCTTCCACAGCACGCTGTATTTCATTGGAATCCATTATGCCTGCTCCTCTCTTAAGTGTTCATCAATGACCCTGACCGTCGGGTTTTCCCCCGAGTTGTCATCTTCCAGTGTAACATTGTTGGTCTTGCAAAGCTCCAGTATCGCCAAGAATGTCGCAACCACTTCGGAACGGCTGCGATTTCCCCAAAACAGATTTTTCAGCTTCTCCATACCACGCAGTAATAACTGACGCATAACCTCTCCGGCTTTGCGATTAACCGGGTACGCTTCCTTGCCGACTATGCCTTTGAAATTGTCCGTAGGAGGCGGCAGTTGTCTCTGGTTGCGTTCTGAAATCGTTTCCAATGCAAGCAGTAAGTCCATCACAGTGTGCTGATAGCGATAAGTCTGATCCTTACGCAAAGGTTCCGGAGCCTTTGTAAACAGGCATCTGCCGATTTCATTTCTGGGTTCCAATTGCGTGACCGCAGTTCTGATTTGCTCCATTGCCTCTTTGCGGCGCCTATCAAGCAAATTCTGACGAATCAAATCAAGTTCCGATTCTGCCTCTTGCTGCTCAGCAGCAGACAGCAGCATTTTCGTCTTAATCAGCATCAGGTGAGATGCCATCGTAATAAATTCACTGGCAATCTCCATATCAAGACGCTTCATTTCATCCAGATAGGCCAGATATTGCTCCAAAATGGCAGAAATAGATACATCCTGTATTTCAATCTTGTTCTTGCTCAGCAGCAAAAATATAACATCCAGCGGACCTTCAAAATCTTCGTTCTGCTCTGTACGGGTATGCACAATACCTTCGAGCTTATATTGGGGTTCTGACATAGCCGTTCCTTTGCTGATAATCTAATAAATTTTGGTGTATTATACCATTATTTATGCATTAAAGCAAGCATTGTTAAAAAAATAAGATACCTTACTGAAAGGGATTGCAATTTTCGACACAATGTGATAAAATACATAAAAATTATTTGTGGAGGTATCTCCCATGGCTAAGCGTAATCGTTACCGCGAAATGGAAAGCTTTATGACAAAGATTTTGGTTGCTGATACCATTGTCTTTGTTTTGTTCTTATTCTTTTGTGCAAAGGGCTATACAGTTGCAAAGGTTGTCACCGCGATTATCTCCATTATTGTATCACTGCTTTCCATGGCTTGGCTGTTTATCACCGGTGAACTTGCCCGCAGAAGAAGCTTATGGATGTCCACGGGATTCGGTGCTATCTTCCTCTGCCTGCTGGTTTCCCTGATTCTCAAGTATCCCTGCCCCCCTATTGTTCGATAAAATGTAACGGTGACGGATTGCCCGTCACCGTTTTTTTATATCGTCAAATTTCATTATCTTCGTTCCCGGATAGTAGTATTCCAGAATTTGATTATATCGGCAGCCTTTGACAGCCATCGCATTGGCTCCATACTGGCTCAGACCTACCCGATGTCCAAACCCTTTCGTCTGTATGAACATTCCATTTTCTTCTGCCTCTATTGTAAAAATCGTGGATGGAAGATTCATTTTAGAGCGGAACTCAACTCCCGAATATTCCCGATTTCCGAAGCTGATACGCTCTACACCTTTTCCATCCGTATAGATTACGCTGCTTGGTACCAGGGAACAATCCTGCGAAAGCCCAAGTCTTTTGCGGACTTCATCCGCACTGAAATACTGTTCCGCCTGAAAGTGCTCGCTTTCCTCCTCCCCCGGGCTTTCTTTTGAAATCAGGTATGGAAAATCATTCCCCCAAACAGCAACCGCTGATTCCGTCCATCCGCCTGAGCAGGAAAAATATGGTGCTTCTGTCAGCTTGCCCTGATATGTGATTACCTGATTTTTTGTTTCATTCACAATTTCGGAAATACGCCGATAGGTATAAATTTTACCACCTTTTGCAAGATAGTTGTTTCTCGAAATATAGCCCTGACAGCATCCACTGTCCGAGCAAATATCAAATGTGCGGTGCTTATCACTGCTTTTCATCTTCAGTGCAAATGTCCTTGCTGCAACCGCTTGGGCTTTCAATGCTTCATCTGCAAATGAAGCGGGCATCTCAGATAGAACCACGCCTGTGATATAGGAATCCAAGTCAAGCTTCTGAACCTCATTTTCATAAGACAGTGTGATAATCTCGTCTTTGTGTGGATGCTCCTGTAAAAAAATCAGGAATGCGGAAAATGCCAATATATACCCCATCCAGAAAATTATCTGCTTTGTATATCGTACAGCCCCCGTAGCATAACGAACTGTTTTTTTCATTGATTTTACCCCCGAATTCTGCTATGATTAGACGGAAATTTCGTAAACCCGAGAGGATGAAAAATATGAGTAAACATAAATTTGGTGACCGCAAGGATGGTATCTGGCTGAAAGATATTCCGGCCATGAATCGTATTATGCCCGGCATTATGCCCAACCGCGCCGACAACGAGGCCTACATAACATTCGATATTGATTTGGAGCCGCTGGATGCATATCTTGCAAAGAAAAACGAAGGGAAAACAACGGACAAATATACCTATTTTCATATAATCAGCGCAGCCATCGGAAAAGCATTTGTTTTGCGCCCCAGAATGAATCGCTTTATTGTCAATCGAAAGCTCTATCAGCGTCGTGACTTAACCATCGCCTTTGTAGTCAAGAAGAAATTCGACGACCATGCAGAGGAAGGTTTCGCGTTCTTCCGGTATGATGACAAAGAAACCATGGATTCCTACTATGCCAAAATCATGCACTTTATTCATTCCGCCCGCAAAAGCGAGGGGGACACCTCCACCGATGCAATGAATATTGTGACCAAGCTTCCCCAGTGGCTAATCAACCTGATTGTCAATGTAGTGCTGTGGATGGATAAGCACGGCTGGGCGCCCCAGTCCTTGATTGGAACAGACCCCAATCACGCTGCCATCTTCCTGACGAATCTTGGTTCCATCGGTTTGGAGGGTGGCTATCATCACCTTGTCAACTGGGGGACAAATTCCTGTTTCATTGTTCTCGGTAAGAAGTATATGAAAATGGATTATCAGAAAGACGGCTCTTCCCGTCTGCATGAAGTCATTCCCATCGGCATTACGCTGGATGAGCGTATTGCGGACGGATATTACTATTCCGGCACCGTTGCACTGGTCAAGGAACTGCTTGCAAATCCCGACCTGTTGGACTTGCCCGCCGATACCGAGGTAGAATACTCCATTAAGCGTTGACACCTAGTGGATTTTTCTTGACTTTACTTTCTTTCAGCGATATAATCACCCCGAAGGTTCGGGGGCGTAGCTCAGCTGGGAGAGCGTACGGTTCGCATCCGTAAGGTCGGGAGTTCGATCCTCCTCGTCTCCACCAAAAAAGTCTGTACAAGATTTTCTTGTGCAGACTTTTATCGTATTACTTCAACAACTAAAAAGTAATGTCACATCATAGGAACTTCTATTGACGGAAAAACATAATTCTGCTATGATAATTTTAGAACCTGTAACGGATAGCGGTTTACCCGCAAGTCTGGGCGCATTGAGCACAGCAGGTTCTTTTTTTATTGTTGGCTCTTTCACCTTTCGTGGTTGATGTGTGGTAAAAACCAGCAATAGTACCCGTTTGTTGGACAGCTTTTCTTCTATAATATGTTTAGAAAACATTGATAGGAGAACAAATTATGCCTACTTCTGCCACAGTTATTGCCGATTATTATACTCTTTCCCCTGTTGAACAGAACGCTGTAAAGACTACAATCCTTAGTCTGCCTTTCGCTGGAGTTAATCTTCATTCTTATGTTGAAACCCAGCGGTTTAAGAATGGCAGAGTATGTCCCCATTGTGGTTCTGTTCATGTTGTTCGGAATGGTAAGCGAAAAGACGGCACTCAACGCTATCTGTGCAGAGATTGCAAAAAGTCTTTCGTTGCATCCGCCTGTTCTATTGCAGCTGGAACTAGAAAGTCTCTCTATGTGTGGGATAAGTTTATTGAGTGTATGCTGGGCGGCGATACTCTGAGTAAGTGTGCCAGTAAGTGTGGCATCCACAAGAATACCGCTTTTATTTGGAGACACAAAATCCTTGATGTCTTGCAGAAGATGGTTGCAAATGTCAGGTTAGATGGCATCATTGAGGCTGATGAGACCTTTTTCGCTGTTTCGTATAAGGGAAACCATGCTAAAAGCCATACCTTTTCTATGCCCAGAGCAGCCCACGAGCGTGGTCACATGACCAAGCTAAGAGGTTTATCCCACGAAAAGGTATGTGTTCCTTGTGCTGTGAATAGAAATGGATGCTCTATTGCACAGATTTCCAATTTAGCAAGAGTGAAGATTAAGGGGTTAGAAGGTGTCTTTGATGGCAAAATGGAAGCTGGCTCTGTATTGGTGACCGACAAAGCAAGTGCATATCGGCAGTTCGCCACAAAATACGGCTTACAATTAAAGCAACTCAAAAGCAGTAAGCACACAACAAAGGGTATCTATAATATCCAGAGAATTAACAACTACCACAAGCGTTTGAAAGCCTTTTTGAACAAGTTTGGCGGTGTTTCCACCAAATATTTGAACAACTATTTGGCATGGCATAACTTTGTAAACTACTCCAAGGGTGATGCTGAGTACAAGAAGGATGTTCTTCTTTCTTTTGTTCTGTCAACTTGTTTTGTAGAATTTAACAAAGATATTTGTAATAGTGACAATTTACCCATTGTAGCCTAAGTAAGATATTGCTTTTGTATGGTTGTGTAATTAAAATAGAGATAGACAAATCTGAATTTGATACTGGAGTTTGATACATTATGAAAAGACTTAGAAAGCTGCCTCTTACCACGCATTGGATTATTCATCTCATTTCTCTTATGGGTGGTGCGTTTGTTGGCTTGGTGAGTAGTCAGTTCAGTATGGATGTTAACATTGGTGTGATTGTTGGCGTTATTCTAATAATTATGAGTTTTGTGTGGCAAATTGTATTCTTGAAGTGTCCTCACTGTGGCTACCATTTTCGTCTGAGGCAACCTGTTACGCCCCATTGCCCGAATTGCGGAGAGAAGATAAGCTGACCAATCCCAGTTTGTAGGGACAAATTAGAACACATCATATCCGTGCGTGAGATACCGCACGGATATTTTTTTACCGTTTCATATTTTTTGCCGTATATCAACCATAAAGTGTGAAAGAGCCTTATTGTTTTATTTCCACAAGAAATATTGGTACGCAAAACAAGATGACGCATTAAAATTGGTTCGAATCCATCACGAAGGACAAAAAAGAAGACCATCATACGATGGTCTTCTTTTTTGGTCCGAGTGACTGGATTCGAACCAGCGGCCTCTTGAACCCCATTCAAGCGCGATACCAAACTTCGCCACACCCGGATTTACTTGCTCTCCAAAGCTTCTGTATTATAGCACAGGCTACTGAAAAAAGCAAGTGAGATTTTTATTCTCCGCGCTCGCTGGTAATAACCTTGCCGATGTTCCACAGATGGATAACTTTCTCTTCGGCTTCCTGTTTCTCGGCTTCGTTACTGTACTCCACATAAACCGTGTGAGCGCTGCAATCCGCGCATTCGACCTGAACATTCCAGCCACCCTCATGCATCAGAAAACCAGCACCTCGGCACACAGGGCACTCCTCTAAAGTGTATTTCTGCTCCATTTCAATCGCTCCTTATCGAAAATTAGTTTGTTCTGTATCGTAAATTTCCATTCGCTTGTATTTAACAAAGCTTGGAGAACACTCCGGCAGGTACTTGTCAATCGCTGCACATATCTGCATGGGATTTAATGTAGGATTTTGGCAGCATATCCTCGCATATATTGTAATGACAGCATCATCTGTTCTTTCAGCCAAAAAAGATTGAATCATCGGAATAATATTCTGAGAAACAATACCGTTTTTTCCTTTCTTGTCTACGATGAGTTCTTCCTGAGCAAAAAGCTGTTGCAGTTTATGTACACAGTCTCCGGGAATTCCGTCATCATATTCAAGTTTAATTTCGCAGTCCATATATGCCAGATACTTCAGCTTTTTCCCTTCCGAATAAACGGAAAGGACACGCACACCGTCAATCAGGGACTCATTCAGCCCTTTCAGGATTTCATCCGTTCTGACTTCTTCCTCTAAATCAAAATCAAGAAGCTCACATTGGCTTTCAATTCCAACGGACAGCGGAAGCGCAATTGAAACGGAGGGTCGCTGATTAAATCCCTGCGTGTGCGTTAATTTCAGGCCTGTACGCTTGAAAGCCCGCTGAAAAAGACGCATCAAATCCAGATGAGAAATCCAAACAGCATTCCCCTCTTTAGAAAAAAGCAGTCTAGGCATCGCAGGGTACCTCCTTCAGTAGACAGTTCGCGCCGCATCCGGCACAGCCGTGTCTACAGTCCGGCGTAACCGTGGAAGCATAAGCACGCAGCCGCTCTTTTTTCAGAAAATCTTTTCTTACACCCACATCAATTTTGTCCCAAGGCAGAATCTCATCTTCACCAAAGCCACGAAGGGTGTAATATTCCGGTGCAATGCCGCATGAATCAAAAGCGTCCTGCCAGATGTCATTGCGGAAAAACTCGTCCCAACCATCCAGCTTAGCTCCGTGCATGACCGCCCACTCGATAACCTGTCCCAAGCGGCGGTCACCGCGCGCGAAAACTGCTTCCAAACGACTTAGCTCCGGGCTATGGTAGTCATATTCAATTGACTTTGAGTAAAAATGTGATTTTAATAGCCTGCACCTGCGCAAGTATTCCTCCGGTGTAATCTGCTTCTCCCACTGGAACGGTGTATGGGGCTTGGGAACAAAATAAGCCGTTGCAACATGTACACGAAGACCGCGCTTCTTATTGGGGCTGTTTTCTTTCCAGACCTGAATAATTTTATATACCAGTTCTGCAATACCGAGAACATCTTCATCTGTCTCGGTGGGAAGTCCCAGCATGAAATAGAGCTTTACATTATTCCATCCACCCTCAAACGCATTCTTGCAAGTGGTCAGAATTTCATCCTCTTGAAGATTTTTATTGATAACATCCCGAAGTCTCTGGGTGCCTGCTTCCGGCGCGAAGGTCAAGCCGCTCTTTTTAATGGTCTGAAGCTTGCTCATAAGCTCCCGAGAGAAATTGTCCGCACGAAGTGATGGAACTGACAGAGCAATGCGATTTTGCTCGCAATACGGAATCAATTCGTCCGTGAGCGCCTTCAAGCCGCGGTAATCCGAGGTGGAGAGGCTGGATATCGTAATCTCATTATTTCCGGAACCTTCCAGAAGAGATACTGCCTGACGGTACAGCACCTCCGGGCTCTTTTTGCGAACCGGGCGGCAGCTGAAACCGGCCTGACAGAATCTGCATCCGCGGACACAACCACGAAAAAGCTCCAAATTTGCTCGGTCATGGACAATCTCCGTGGAGGGAACAATCATTTTCGTTGGGAAATAAGCAGAATCCAAGTCCTCCACAATGCGTTTTGTAATTATTTCCGGTGCACCATGAGAAGTCAGAACCTTTTGTATCGTTCCGTCTTCATTCAGCACATGCTCATAAAAAGAAGGAACATAGACACCGGGAATTTTAGAAACCTCGATTAAAAACCGGTCTTTTGTCCACTCTTCAAGCTTTGCTTTGTGATAGAGAGAAACGATTTCAACTGTACTTTCCTCTCCCTCACCTAGAGAAAAAAAGTCAACAAAATCTGCCAATGGTTCCGGATTAAATGTACATACGCCACCGGCGAAGACCATCTGTGACAGCGACTTTCGCTCATTTGCATGCAGCGGAACACCTGCAAGGCGGAGCATATTGAGGATGTTTGCATAGGACATTTCGTAGCCAACTGTGAATGCAATCATATCAAATTCACAGATTGGGTCACCGCTTTCCAGAGCCCACAGCGGCAGATGATTAGCAAGCATCGTCTGCTCCATATCGCCCCAAGGGGCAAATACACGCTCACACCACACACAGTCCATGCGGTTCATCACGCCATAGAGAATACGCATTCCCACATTGGACATTCCGATTTCATAAGTATCCGGGAAGCAAAAAGCAACCCGAACATCAACATTATCTTTATTTTTGCAAATCTGTCCCCATTCACCGCCGGTATATCTGGCCGGTTTTTGGACTGTTGGCAAAATTCGTTCCAGTATATTTGACATGACAAACGTCCTCTTTCAAAATCTTACTCCATTGTACAGTGTTATTGCCTTTAATGCAAGGCATTTTTCTCTCGATTGATGTGCAAAAGCCTGATGATACGCCCGCCGTCAAGAGGATACAGCGGTAATAGATTAAACATGCCCTCTATAAGACCACATAAGCTTAATATAGGCAGTCTATGCCAAAACAGGAGCAAGAATAAGCTTCCAACCGGCCCGGCGATTGTAGAAAGAATCGCCTTTCTATTTGATAAGTGCAGCATTACAATCTTCGCGCCATGCGGATAAATGGAGATGTGTGACAGAGTGCCCCCAAGCAGTAAACCGACGGAAATATGAAAAAACTCATGCACAAGCGATGCCAGTAGGAAGCAAAGAACAATTGGCAGCGGAACCAGCAAAAGTGCTGCCGAAAGGATTATCAAAGAAAAGATGTTTACGGACACAATGACTTTCATAGATTTCGCTCCAAAAAACTTCCTCCATAGAAGTGATTCATGTTCATTCATCAGTCTTGACATTTTACAGGTATTTCATTATAATATTGAGGCTAACGGGGTGTGGCGAAGTTTGGTATCGCGCTTGGTTCGGGTCCAAGAGGCCTCGGGTTCGAATCCCGACACTCCGACCAAAGGACTGCTGACAATTCAGCAGTCCTTTTTTTATCCTTGCTTTGTCGGAAACAAAATTATATTGTAAATAAAACAGGAAAAACTATCTGTGTTTATAATTCATCAAAGTACACAAAATAACGCAAAAGGCACTTTACATTTCAATGAAAATTTGCTAAATTATTAGTAAACATAAAGGAGGTAATCTTTATGAGTGTTAAAAGAATCGGAGTCCTTACCAGTGGCGGAGATGCCCCCGGAATGAACCCCTGTGTCCGCGCTGTTGTGCGTACTGCGCTCTATCACGGCATTGAATGCTATGGCATTCGCCGCGGTTGGAATGGTCTGATTTCCGGCGATATTGTAAAGCTTGATGAGAAAAGCGTTGCCCACACCATCAACCGAGGCGGCACAATTCTCTACACTGCAAGAAGCAAAGAGTTTATGACTGAGGAAGGCCAAAAAAAGGCCGTATCTACTTGTAAGTTTCTTGGACTTGACAGCATTATCGCAATCGGTGGAGACGGCACTTTCCGCGGTGCACTGGCTCTGAGCAAATACGGCATCAATGTAATCGGCATTCCCGGAACAATCGATAATGATATCGGCTGCACCAACTACTGCATCGGCTTTGATACCGCTGCCAACACTGCTATTGAATGTATTGATAAGCTTCGTGACACCATGCAGTCCCATGAGCGTTGCTCTGTTGTGGAAGTCATGGGCAGAAACGCCGGTTATCTTGCCATGTATGTCGGTCTGGCATGCGGCGCCACTGCTGTTCTGGTACCTGAGGAAGAAATTGATTTTGAGCGGGATGTTATTGAGAAGATTCGTCAGGCTCGTTTCAATGGTTTTACCCACTATATGATTGTCGTTGCCGAAGGAGCCGGGTCTGCAGGCGAGATTGCTGCTAAGATTAAAGCGTCCATTGATTTGGATCCCCGCGTAACAGTTCTTGGGCACATTCAGCGTGGCGGCTCCCCTACCGGCCGTGACAGAGTAAACGCAACCAAGATGGGTTATCAGGCAGTGGAACTCCTTGTTGCCGGAAAATCCAACCGAATCGTCTGCACGCATAACGGCATTTTTACCGATGTGGATATTACCGAAGGCTTGACAATGAAAAAGGGCATACAGCAGCAGGAAGTAGATGTTCTTGCCGCAATGACCGGAATCTGAATAAAATCCAGCGCAGAGAGTTTTCTCTGCGCTGTTTCTGTAAAATAAGGTCTGTGGGGAAAACTCACAGACCTTTTTATGCCTTCGGATGGCATTTCTGGTAAACAGATTTAATTTTCTGATTCACCATTTGCGTATATAATTGTGTGGAAGATATGTCGCTGTGACCCATGAGCTCTTGCAAGCTGCCGAGATCGGCACCGTTTTCAAGCAGATGTACCGCAAAACTATGGCGTAAGGTGTGCGGCGTTATGTCTTTCTCAATACCGGCGCGCGCCTGATAAAACTTCATTATCTTCCAGAATCCCTGTCGGCTCATTCGATAGCCATTCACATTTACAAAAAGAGCTGTATCCGATGGATTCGCTAGCAATGCGGGACGAACATCATGAATATAGGTGGCCAGCGCACGCAAAGCAGCCGGATAGAGCGGGATAACACGGGATTTAATATCATCACCACATTTTATAATACCAAGTTCAAGATTAACATCGGTAATATTCAAATCAATCAACTCGGAGACACGGATACCGGTTGCATACATAACCTCAAGCATCGCCTTATCCCGGAAGCCTTTGGCATCATTGGATGACGGCTGCGCGAGCAACAGTTCAACCTCTTTCCCGGACAAAACTTGCGGAAACTTCTTTGCCCCCCGTTCAACATGAATATCCGCACTGACGGGTGAAACCTCAAGAAAGCCGGAGGTGACAAGATAAGAATAGAAATTCTTCAAGCTGGCAAGTGATCTGGAAACTGTAGCAGAAGATTTGCCATTATCCTGCAAGTACAAAAGATAATCCGAAATATTCACTTGTGACATAGCCAACACATCGGATAAATCGTTTTCAGATCCCCAAGAAATAAACTGACGAACATCCCGAAGATAGGAACTGACAGTGTTACCCGATGCATGTTTGACTTTTACGAGATAATTCTCATAAGCATGAACCAAATCAAGCATGCCAAGTGTACCGTACCTTTTTAATTTATAAACAATTCCAAACGGAATCATTTTCATAAAAGAAAAATCCTGAAAAAATTACAGGGCAGAACCAATCGAATTATTCAGATTGACCGAAGCAAATGAAAGCACAAGTATATCCAATGATAAAGTAAGTATAAATTCACGGCAAAGTAAACCGGAGTCAGCAAAAAGTTTAAGCAGAAACGCAAATGAGAACGATTTCAAAAAAATAAAAAGATACTTGATAAATATCGAAACCGGTTTAGAAAAGCAACAAAGAGAAACAAAGAAAAGAAATTGCAGACCAACCGTGACAAGCATCAATTCAGCAAAAGCAGACGAATAAATACATCCTATGTCCACAGAAGAAAAACATGAAAGGCCGAAATATAAGCCTGCTGAAACTGATGCAAGCAATATCGCTTTCATAAAAAATACAAAACTAAAATTGTCTTCGTATTTCACGAAACAGTCTTCCACACGGCAAAAATAAAATGGTTACAGGATACAGGCTTTAAATCCGAAAAACGGAAAATAAATGTATAAATTAAAAATATATAATCCATATCTATAACAGCCATACTATACTCCATTTTTTAAATAAATTCAAGCAAAATTAGCCGAAAACGATTTTTTTGTAAATTATGACAAGAATTATGTCAAAAACATTATGTCAACAAGCAGTGCTAATGAACAAATGTTTTTACATTTTTCAACATTACTCCAATATCTAGGGGCTACGTATGCTCCGAAACACAAAATATAGTTCTGCAATTTTTGTGTCACGCACATGTTCAATAGGTAAATTTTATTTACCTATTGAACACTTTTGTTTATTTTGACTGAATTCATTTCGTATGTTTCTTTCTTGCATTTATATAATTCTCCATCAAAACTTTCTCTTTACCTGTGCTTAAATTTATTTACAGATTTTCTGCTAATGAATACCCCCATTGTAAAAAGCATTATAACCGAAGCCAGAATGCTGAGCGCAAGTCGTTTCAACCCAATGATTCCGGAATCAAAAAATCCCATACCGATTGTTGACCAAATTAAAAGGATCCATAAATAATACTTTACCACTTCATAAAAATCTTTTTCATTTTGCAGCAGTATGGCAGGGATTCCCGCTGCCGACAGGAAAACCAAAAAATTTATTCGATTTATTTTTTCCGGCATGATTCTTAACTTTAACGCAATCATGCTTTCGAGCATCATCATTAGGCTCAGAAGCACAATGTGCATAATGATTTTCCGAAAAATATTTCCAACTCGCTTTGTATTCTTTGAATTTGTTTGGTTTCTTTTCACACTATCCCCTCCCCTACAAGTTATTCTCGGCATAAAAAAATAGACCACACTGCCCAATGCAATGTGGTCTATCACTCCGTTTTTATTCCTCAATCTCTTCTGTGTCTTCCATGCGTTGTTCCTGCGCATCCGTCACAGAGCGGAACTTCATTCGAGTGTTCTGAATGTCTGAAAGAGCCTCAGCCACAGTTTCTTCCGCACGGCGAAGCGCTTCATACATATAATCATTTCCGGCTTTACGAATCTGATTAACACGATCCTGTGCCTGTGCAATCAGCTTATCGCTCTGTTCCTTCGCCTGAAGGTAGATATTTTCGTTTGTGACAAGCTGCTTTGCCTGCTCCTGAGCCTGACGGATTACCGTCTCTGCCTCTCTGCGAGCCTGATTTATCAGTTCATTTCTGGATTCAACAATTGTACGAGACTGCTTCAACTCACCGGGCAGCTGCGCAATGATTTCGTCGAGCATATCCAGCACTGTATCTCTTTCAATAATGCATTTGTCCGCTGACAAAGGCATAGAACGAGCATCCTGTACCAAATCATACAGATTGCCAATCAATTCCTCAATGTTTGTATTGCTCATTTTAATCCTCCTAGTTTTTTACGAAAATCATCCACAATTGCATCCGGAATAAAATCTTTCAAATCTGCGCCATAGCGTCCTAGTTCTTTCACCATGCTGGAACTCAGGTACATGTATCTGCTGTCGGCAGTCAGGAACATCGTGTCGAGCTCTTGGTTCAGTTTTCGATTAACCAACGCCATTTGAAATTCATTCTCAAAATCAGAGCCGGCACGCAACCCCTTCACAATCACACAGCTTCCCCGGCGGCGTGCATACTCCGCAAGAAGCTCACTGGAGCAGTCCACCTCAACATTCGGCAGCCCTCGTGTCGCTTTCTTGATTAAGGCAACTCTTTCTTCCAGTGAAAACATAGGATTCTTACCGGCATTTACCATAACGCATACAATCAGCTTATCAAAAATGTTTGAAGCGCGCTCAATAATGTTCAAATGTCCGCTTGTAATAGGGTCAAAACTACCCGGATATATGGCCGTCTTCACGATAAACTCTCTCCCGCATCCTGCAGGCGGAAAAGCGTCAGCAGAATCTTACCATATTTATAATCCTTTGACCGCAGAAAATTCGGGTTGTTAAAATCCAAACTCTTTTCAGTCGGCCTTTCTGTGACTATTATACCACTGGATTGCAAAATGTCAATTTCCGTTATCATGTCCAAGGATTCTTCCAGATATTTTTCCGCATAAGGTGGATCCAGAAAGATAATATCAAATTTTTCACAGCACGCTTTTAAATATGCTTTGAAATCAGATCGCACAACTTTTGCTTTATCATCCAGTTTCGCGCGTTTATAGTTTTCACGAATCAGCTTACATGCTTCTTCACGATTATCTACCGCAACCGCGCTGCGCGCGCCACGGCTAAGCGCTTCAATTCCAAGCTGCCCTGTGCCGCCAAATAAGTCCAAAACTCGTGCACCCGGAATGTCGAACTGAATAATGCTGAACAGTGCTTCTTTTACTTTATCTGTCGTGGGTCTTGTCAGCATCCCATCCGGTGTTTTTAGCTGGACTCCCTTTGCTGTTCCGGAAATTACGCGCATTACATACACCTCATTTTAGGATAACCCAGTTGTCATTGGTTATCTCGTTTTTGTTTAAAATAATTATAGACCGCGCTTGCCGCATCTTTCGGAAGAATCCTCTCCAAATCGTATAAATCCGCCTGCGCAATTGCCGCGAGTGACTTAAATTGTCTGAGAAGGTCTTCTTTTCTTTTTGCTCCAATGCCCGGAATTTCATCAAGTGCTGAGTACCGCAAACGCTTACTGCGAAGTTTTCGATGATAGGTAATTGCAAATCTGTGTGTCTCTTCCTGAATATTTCCTATAAAAGAAAACACAGTCTGATTCCCGTCGATTCCGATTTCACGCCCATCCGGTGTCACCAAAGCTCTTGTCCTGTGTCTGTCATCCTTTACCATTCCAAAAATCGGTATATTCAGTGATAGCTCCTGCAGTACGCCCAGCGCAACCTGTGCATGGTTTACACCGCCATCAATCAACAGCAAATCCGGAGGTGTCTGAAAGCCGTCATCCCCCGCAATATAATGCTTAAACCTGCGCGTAACTACCTGACGCATGGAGGCATAATCGTCCTGATTCTGAAGGCCTTCAACCTTAAACCGTTTATAATCCGATTTATGAGGTTTTCCATTTTGGTATACAACCATACTGGCCACAATATCCGTTCCGGATATATTGGATATGTCAAAGGATTCTATTCTTTTCGGAGGTTCCATACCAAGAAATTTTCCGAGCAGCACAACAGATGCATTGGCCTTTTCATCCTTGTCCGTCAGTCGTTTGGCTTCCTCGTAGGCATTTTTGCAGGCCAAATCAACGAGTTTGCTGTTGTCCCCTCTTTGGGGCACTTTCAACTTTGTTTTAACACCCAGATTCTTCTCCATCAGCTGAGAAAACAGGTCACTGTCGTCTAGGGCAAATGGGAGTAACACAACGCGCGGTGCCATACCTCTTGCCAGATAATACTGCTTAATCAAGCTGGAGACTGCTTCATTCTTATCATCCGGAACCGGGTGAATCTCATAGTCTTTATCCAGCAGATTTCCGCCGCGAAAATGCAGCACTGCAAAGCATGCCTTTGTTTCTGTTTCGGCATATCCAATGACATCTGTGTCTGCCATGGTTCCTGCCGTCACGAGCTGCTTCTGACTTAGATTCTCAACTGCATTCAATCTATCGCGCAAGCTTGCGGCAAGCTCAAACTCCATGCGTTCGGCTGCATCCAGCATTTGACGGCGTATATCATCGGAAACTGTTTTATAATTTCCGAGCAAGAGCTGTCTTGCCTGCTCCATACGCTCGCGGTATTGCGTACATGTCATTTTGCTCTGGCACCATCCGGCACATTGGTTCATATGATAGTTCAGGCACGGCCTGTCCTTGTCAATATCGCGCGGAAAAGCTTTGGAACATCCGGGGAGCTTAAATGATAAGCGAATGATTTCCAGAACTTGGTTGGTCACTCCCCTGCTTCCATAAGGGCCAAAGTACTCAGCGCCATCGTCTGCCAATCGGTTGACCAGCGTAATTACAGGATATACATCCTTCATATTCAGCCGCAGGTACGGATATCCTTTATCATCCTTTAATAGAATATTGTACTTAGGCATATACCGCTTAATCAGCGAGCACTCCAAGACGAGTGCCTCAAATTCACTTGCTGCCACGATAACATCAAAATGATGAATTCTGCTGACCATCATTTTAGTTTTCGCCGTATGCGATGCGGTATCCTGAAAATACTGGCTAACTCGATTTTTGAGCTTCTTAGCTTTTCCGACATAAATAACTTTATCCGTCTTGTCCCGCATGATATAGACACCTGGTTCATACGGCAGTGAAAGCGCCTTTTCCTTAAGCTCTTCAAAGGTCAATTTTATACCCCCAAACGAAGAGCCGCCCCATTGCCATCCGGCAATGAGGCGGTTAACTGTAAATCAATCAATATACATCCCGCTGAAGCAAAGCTTCCAGAGAATTAACAGCATTCTCTTCATCACCGCCAACAGCGCTGAGCACTACATTGCTTCCGGTGATTACGCCCAGAGACATAATTCCAAGCAGACTCTTTGCATTCATTTTGCGATTGTCGGATTCCAGCCAAATGCTGCTCTCAAATTCATTGGCTTTCTGAACAAAATATGTAGCCTGCTTGTTGTGCAGTCCGGACTCACAGCGGACAACTACTTCCTTGCTATACATGAATTACACTCTCCTTTTTCGTTGTTCCGGTCACGAACAACTGGTCTTGCTCTATCATACCATTTTCAGAAGAAAAGTCAACAAAAAATCAGTATATTAAATGGTTAATTTGCTAATTGCTTCAGTCAAACTCTGCAATCGTTACGCCATCTTCGCCCTCACCGTATACACCGAGACGATATTTCTTGACAAATTTGTTCCTTTTCAATGCTTGTTGGACTGCATTCCGAAGCACACCTGTGCCTTTCCCGTGGATTATTCTTACAGATTTCAGTCTGCTTCGCATTGCTTCGTCCAGATAGCGTTCCATAACATTCACGGCTTCTATTGCATCCATTCCGCGCAAATCAACTTCGGAAGACATCGCTGCCATCTTCATCTCTCTGCCGGAATGAGCAGGCCGTCCGCCCTTTGCCTGATAGGGATTTTCGTTTTCAAGCAGATATACTTCTTCCGGTTTGACCGTCATCTTGAGGATTCCGGCTTGGAGTTCATACGAGCCATCTCTGTTGATTGCAATTATACTGGCTTTTGTTCCGAGCTTTAAAAGCTCCACCGTATCACCAACCATAATACTTCTTGTAGGCTTTGGCCTATCCGTTTTTGGCTTCTGTTCACGGAGCTTTTGCTCTACATCATTTAAGGTATGGCGAAGGTCGGCTTGGCGAGAATTGATGCCGCTTACATCCGCTCCGTCCTTTAGCTGCTTTTTGAGTGCTTTCAACTCTTCGGATGCAATATTGGCAGCAGTACGAGCTTCATCAATAATAGACTGCGCTTGTGCGCGGGCACTTTCCATGGCTTTTTCTTTCTCTTTTTGAATTTGCCGTTGGAAATCTTCGCTCTGCTTCTTAATCTGCTCTGTTTCCCTTTTCAGGCGTTCTGCCTCAATTCGAGCAGATTCCATTTGCTGACGCTGCTGCTCAAGCTGAAGCAAAACATCCTCAAAATCCTTGTCGCTCTTGCCCACAAGGTTGTCCGCTTCTTTCAAAATTTCCTCTGGAAGCCCAAGCTTTCGAGAAATTGCAAACGCGTTGGATTTTCCCGGTATACCAATCAGGAGTTTATAGGTCGGCTGCAATGTTTCAACATCAAATTCACAGGAGGCATTGATAACGCCTTTCGTCTGCATTGCATAGAGCTTCAGTTCTGCATAATGTGTAGTTGCAACCACTTTACAGCCCATTTTTCGACTAAACTCAATCAGTGCTATCGCGAGTGCTGCGCCTTCCGCAGGATCTGTTCCTGCTCCCAATTCATCATACAGCACCAGGGTACGGTTGTCGCACTGTTCAACCACATCGACTATGGTACGCATATGGCTTGAAAAAGTCGACAGACTCTGGGCGATGGATTGCTCATCACCGATATCCGCCAAAATAGAATCAAAAGTCGACAGCTTGCTTCCGTCACCTGCCGGTATATGCAAACCGCATTCCGCCATGAGTGTGAGAAGTCCCACCGTTTTTAATGTGACCGTTTTTCCACCGGTATTTGGGCCGGTAATAATCATTGTATCAAAGTCTATGCCAAGGCGCATAGAAATCGGCACCACTTTATCAGATGAAATCAGCGGATGCCGCGCATTACGCAGCTCAACGACGCCGTCTTCATTCATCATCGGTGCCCATGCACGCATTTTATAGGCAAGTTTCGCTTTCGCAAAAATAACATCCAACTGAACCAGCATCTGATAGTTTAGGTTAATGTCATCTTTATGCCCGGCTGCTTCTGCCGACAACTCAGCAAGAATTCGCTCGATTTCTTTCTTCTCTTTCAGTTCCAGCTCTCTTAACGCATTATTTGCATTCACAGCGGACATTGGCTCGACAAAATAGGTAGAGCCGGTCGCCGATACATCATGCACAAGGCCGGGAACATCATTTTTGCATTCAGCCTTTACAGGCACAACATAGCGCCCCTGCCGAATGGTAATGATCGGCTCACGCAGAAACTTGCTGTACGCAGGAGAAGAAATTACCTTTTGAAGACCGTCTCGTATTTTTCCGGCTTGAATACGCATATGTCGGCGAATATCCGAAAGCTCAGAAGAAGCTGTATCGGCAATTTCATCTTCGGCAAGGATTGCGCCAAAAATCTTATCTTCCAGATATTTATTGGCCGTTAACGCTTGAAAAAACATATCCAGCACTGTTTTCTCATCAGCCTCAGACACATACGCTTTGATTGTGCGCGCCGAACGCAGAATACTTCCGATTTTCAGGAGTTCAACAGGCTGAAGGCTGCCGCCTCTGTCCGCTCTTTCCAGCGATGCAGAAACATCTGTAATATCACTGAACGCAGGATTTCCCTTCTTTGTACACATATCCGCTGCAACAGTTGTCTGCTGCAGCATAAGATTTACATTCTCAAGATCAGATGCTGGAAAAATCTTGCGACAAGCTTCCTTACCGCCTGCACTTCCGGCACAGTCAGCAAGAAGTTCCAAAATCTGATTGAGCTCTAATTTATCAATAGATTTAGAATATAATTGAGACATCATTCTGCTCCAATTTCATATGTAATCAACCTAATGTCACGAAATAATATCCTCATATAAGGATTTATAAAACTCAAGCGTCGAAAAGCCTCTTTCAAGTTGTGTTGTCAGATAAGCTTCCGTCAAAGCAGAAAGTTCCTTCACAGCAGGCTCCGGCAGCCGAAAAGAAAAAACTTTTTTGGGTTCACACAGACAGATAAAGCGCATTGCATCCAAAATAGAAGAATACACCGGTAACCGAATACCCAATGAATCATCACTGCGGCAGTTTCTGCATTCCAGCACTCCCGCCGAAATATCAAACCGTTCCGGCTGCTGATTGCCGCAGCGATGGCACCCAAACAAGTCCGGGGTATAACCGGCGATACAGGCACTGCGAAGCTCAAAAACCGCTTTTGTTTTTGCTTCGCTGCAATTATCCTTCGACAGAACAAAAAGCGAATTCAGCAGCAATGACTGCAGCTCCGGATTCGGCAAATCCTCCTGTGATATCAGCTCTGCAACCTGTGCAAAGTAAGTGGCAAGTGAGAGCTTCGTCAGGTCTGAGCGAAGCGGGCGAAAAAGCTCTAAGGAATGGGCTTCGTTGATGCTGTACTGATTTCGATATTCAAACAGAATAAATTCACCGAAAGCCAGAAGCTGGCACGGTGCAACCAACGGTGAATTCCTGCGGCGCAGACCTCGAGCTTTAGCCGTCAACTTTCCGTGCTTTTCCGTTAACAATGTAAGCAGCGCATCATGGTCACTGTAATCCACCACTCGGAGCACTACTGCCCGCACTGTCAGATACATGAAAATCCCCCGTTTTTTGTGCTTGTATATAGCATAGATACATTTCAGGCGCCCCGGTCTCAAGAAACAGTTTCCAGTATTCCGATGCATTCATGATTCATCCCTCCACACATATAGTTTGCAGAGGAACGAAATCTAGTCCCGGAAATTATTCTCTGTAGCCGAAGTTGCGAACCATAAAATCACTGTCACGCCAGTTCTCCTTGACCTTAACCCATGTCGTCAGGTATACCTTTGTACCCATGAACTTTTCGCAGTCCGCACGAGCCATGGATGAAATTTTTTTAAGCATTTCACCATTCTTGCCGATGATAATCCCCTTATGGCTGTTCTTTTCGCAGTAAATTGTGGCATCAATATCGATAATTCCGCTATCCCGCTCTGAAAACTTTGAAATCTCCACAGCAGTACCATGAGGAATTTCTCGGTCAAGATTCCAAAGAAGCTTTTCACGAATGATTTCAGCCATAACCTGCCGTTCAGGCTGGTCGGTTGTCATATCATCCGGGAACAGGAACGGCCCAACCTGTGCATATTGGGCACAGACTTCCAAAAGCGCATCGACTCCATCGCCTGTTTTAGCAGATATTGGGACAATTTCATCAAATTTTGCAGCAGCGGAATACACGGCAATTACTTCAAGAAGCGTTTCTTTCTCGACCGTGTCAATTTTGTTGATTGCCAATACTGCAGGACAATGGGAGTTTTGGATTTTTGCAATCAGGCCTTCCTCCTGAGGGCCGATAGAGGCAATCGGCTCCACAACCAAAATCGTCATATCCACATCGGCAATAGATTCCTGAGCAACATTGACCATATAATCGCCCAATTTCGTGCGGGAACGATGGTAGCCCGGAGTATCTACAAAGACAAACTGAGTATTCTCTTTGGTTACAATTCCGCAGATACGATTTCTGGTTGTCTGAGGTTTATTGGAGACAATTGCAATTTTCTCACCTACGAGATAATTCGTAAGCGTGGATTTACCCACATTGGGTCGGCCTGCAATTGTAATCATTGCGGTTTTTGTTTTCATATTTTCTCCTTAATCGCGGCTCATTTTGGGAATTGCGGAGGCAATGGCCTCCTCCCTGCTGCGCATTTGGGCTTTCATTGGACCGTCATCCATATGGTCATACCCCAGCAGATGAAGGATGGAATGTATCGTTAAATAACCAACCTCACGGCGCACACTGTGGTCGAACTCTAAAGCCTGTTCTTTCGCGCGCTCCAAGGAGATACACATATCCCCCAGTGGAACCATATCCGATCCTGCATCCGTATACTGCGACCAGTCTGCCGGTGGATTCCCCGGTTCCAACTCAAACATAGGAAAGCTCAGAACATCCGTTGCCTTGTCAATATTGCGGCTTGTACGGTTCAATACGCGAATTCCTTCATTATCCGTTACAAGGACATTGATTTCACAGGATGTATGGATACCTTCCATTTCCAAGGCCTTATTGATACATCTGCGAATATGGGCGCAGATAGTAAATCTTTCCAGACTCAGTTCTTCGTAAATAATGTTAATCTTATGTCTCATTTCTACTTCTTCCTTGAAAATTTTCCACTTGTACTGCGGTTTAGTTTTGCAGGTGATGTTGATTTTGCCGCATTTTCATAGGCATTTATGATTTTCTGAACCAGTGCATGGCGGACAACATCCGCAGAAGTAAGCTTGCAAATCGTAATATCCTCCACACCTTCAAGAACGCGGATAGCATCCTTCAAACCGGAAACCTTATCGTCGGGTAAATCAATCTGCGTTACATCGCCCGTAATCACAACCTTTGAACCAAATCCCAGTCGTGTCAGGAACATTTTCATCTGCTCTCGGGTTGTATTCTGTGCCTCATCCAGAATGATGAAACTGTCGTCCAAGGTTCGTCCACGCATATACGCAAGAGGTGCAACTTCAATGGAACCTCTTTCCTGATATTTCTGGAAATTCTCAGCACCCAGCATATCATACAGTGCATCATATAGCGGGCGAAGATAAGGGTCAACCTTATTCTGCAAGTCACCGGGCAGAAATCCCAGTCGTTCTCCCGCTTCAACCGCAGGGCGCGTCAGAATAATACGGTTAACGGTTCTGTCTCGGAAAGCCGAAACTGCTGCCGCAACCGCCAGATAAGTTTTGCCCGTGCCCGCAGGTCCAACACCAATCGTCACCGTGTTTTTTTGAATAGCTTTCATATATTTTTGCTGGCCGACAGTCTTGGCTTTAATCGGCTTTCCCTTCGCCGTGATACATACAACATCCTTGGCCATATTCTGTATCTGGTTCTCATTACCCTCATTGACAAGCGTAATGAGATAACGAACTTTTTGTTCGTCGATTGTTTCGCCCTTGGCAGCCAGCAGCAGAAGACCCTCTACCGTCTTTGCAGCTTTGTCCACCATCTCTTCATCGCCGGATATCTTCAAATCCGTTCCGCGGTTCACGATCCGAACATTCATTGTTTCTTCAATTCGGCGGGTATTCTCATCAAATGACCCAAATACAGCAATCAAATCATCCACTCGATCCGCATTTACAATACGCTCAATTGTTTTTGCCATATACATCCCCAATTTCATACGCTTTTGTTCGGCCAATCATTTCATGGCAGCAGTAAATGCCATCCATGCAATATACATTGTCATCGGATGAATTCTGCCTGTTAACGCTCTCAATCTTCCCGGCAACCATGGATTCGGAAATATATGCATCCGAAAAAATCATCAACTCATTTTCAGCGCTCTGTGCGTCAAGATTCTCTACAGAACAACCATAGCGAGTAAAGGAATCTACAACCAGCGATATTGGAAAACGGAAGCCACCGGGCAGTATCAAGAAGTACTCCCTTGATATTCTACCACAAGTCATGGCCGAAATTCCACTATTAAACCATAATTTTATTTTTAAATTTCGAAAATGTAAACTAACATGATGCTTTGCTTGTTTCTGTGATGAAATCTTTTTTACCGAACGGGGAATTACAGATGAAATCCCGCGAAAAGTTTCAGCGTAGATTTCACCCTCAGCAGCTTTGTTTAATGTACAAAGCCCAACATCCATCTGACCGGAAATGAGAAGCATTCCTTCTTTTACTTCGTCACCTGCTCTGCATTTTGCTTCTCCTTCTTTTACCTCAACACCTTGAATCCTGCCATCGACAGCAGCAACAATATCGCAAGGCATAAATTGCTTTGGCATCAAATCATTTGCATTCTCTTCAATGGATACAACCGCATAGGCTCCATGGGTGTTAACCCCAACCCATTTAATCTGCGGGAACTGTGCGATTAATGCATTTTTAATTTGCTCGTTTTTAACTTCTTTTCTTTCGGCTCCGGGATACATCCCTTCCGTACGACAGACTGAGAGTATCTGCTCGGAACTGATTTTTTGATTTCCAATGATTTCAATAAAAATAATTCTGGACGGCAACAAGGATGACAGCAGGATAAGAGCAAGAATGAAATATATAAATAAAGCATGTCCTTTCAAGCGCTGTAATACCGAATATCGAATCGATTCTTTTGTGGAAATTACTTCCCCACCGCAACGGTTCACAATTGTCTGAAACGAAGGGATGTCCCTTTCTCGAATAAACAACACAGCTTCGTATTCATCGATTGATTTCGCATTGGTTACAGATATATTTTCTGAACACAACTCAGTCAGAATTCGCGGGATTTCCGCGCCAATAATTTTTACTTCAATATAATTTAGCTTGGTTAAAAAGGAAATCATTCGCAACCTCTTCCAATGAGTTTAATGTCAGTGACATTTCCCTTGATTAACAATCGTGTCCTTGACATAAAATCAAAACTCAGGCTGTCGCCCAGAATTTGCATAGAGCCATACTCTGTACGAACATGAATGCAACACAGATTGTAGCTTAAAATTCCAAAATGGTTTTCAATGATAAGCCTATTCTTTCCTACGATTTCGCAAGCGGTCTTAATACTTCCGAACTTACGATTAATCAAATCTGACTTATCCTGCAATCCTCTATCCATGAATTTCACCACCTTGAAAGAGTATATGAATGAGACGAGATACAATTGCATAGTTTTGTTCCGGGTGATTCAGATGAATTTGAATGGTTCAACCGGTGTAATTGCAGCACTGCTGGGAAGCATCATACTGATTATTAAAAATGATTTAGCAATCAAAGGAGCAACCGAGGGACTGCACCTATGCTTCAATACAATCATCCCTTCTCTGTTTCCCTTCATATTTTTAACAAATTACCTTGTTTCAAATTCTTCAAAAGGCAGTAGCAACAAATTGAAAGCAATAGGAAAAATCTTTTCAATTCCTCAAAACTGTGAGGACTTACTGGTTCCGATTCTGCTTGGTGGTTATCCCTTAGGTATCATTGCAGTAGTTCGCGCATATAAGCATCATAGAATCAACAAGGAAAGCGCAAATAGGCTACTATTCAACTGCAATAATCCCGGTCCTGCTTTTATCCTCGGGATCATGTCCAAAACTTTTCAGGACAGAATCATTCCTTTTCAGCTTTGGTTTATTCAAATTCTATGCTGTTTAACAATAAGCATCGTATTTTCTTCCGGCGATTATG
>JAZRVX010000085.1:0-2161 GCA_045599455.1 Faecousia sp.
AGACATTCTGAGTTACATCGAGGAGCGCATTGACATGCTCGAACTGGTGCGCTTGAGGCGGGCGATCATCTACGGCGAAGAACAGCTATTCGCGGACTTGTTGCGGCAGTATATGCTCGCTAGCCTGAGTTACTACGATACAGTCGAGGCGTTCTATCACGGCTGGATGATGGGAATTTTGCTCTGCATGAAAAGCAGCTACAACTGCCAGTCTAACCGCGAAGCGGGTCACGGACGTGCCGACGTTCTTTTGGTGCCGCGCCCAGGGTGCCCAGGTCCGGGGCTTATCTTCGAGTTCAAGCACTGCGATACGCCCGAGCAGCTGCCGGCGAAGGCGGACGAAGCTCTGCAGCAGATAGAGGAGCGGAACTACATAGCGAATTTTCCGCCCGAAGTAAGCCAGGTTGTGGGATATGGATTGTCTTTCTGCGTCAAGAACTGCGAGATAAAACAGAGAAAATGGGCGCGATAACGGCGCAAAGGAGAAGTGGCGATGGATAGAGCAGGATGCAAGAAACTACCGATTGGCATATCCGACTTTCGGACAATTAGGCTCAACAACGGATATTATGTTGATAAGACCCACTTTATCGCCAACTTGCTTGACAATGTGCTTCTCGGAGGAGCCCTTCTTTTCACCCGCCCGCGCCGCTTCGGTAAGTCGTTAGCCCTGGACACGTTGCGCTGCTTCTTTGACTGCAACTCTCGGGAGGAGAACCATCCTCTGTTCGAGGGGTTAGCCATCGCCCAATCCGATAGATATATTGCCGAGCAGGGCAAGTATCCGGTGATATACTTGGATTTCAAAACTGTTAAGGCAGCCCATCAGAGCAATTTAGAGGATTTGCTCTACAGCGTGATTTACAAGTCTCTCATTCCCTTCGACTATTTACGGCAAAGCGAAAAGCTCTCTCTCTCAGAAAAGAAGTATATACAATATTTGCTGGCGCGGAAGGCAAGTTTGCACGAACTCAGCACATCGTTTGATTTTGTTTGTCCCGCTCTCGCCAAACACCACGGCCAGCCTGTGGTAATCCTAATTGACGAATACGATGCCCCTTTGCAGTCCGCTTACCTTAATGGTTTTTATAAGCCCGTATGCGATGTAATGCGCAACTTCTTCAGCTCGGCGCTGAAGGACAACCGCCACCTGCGCCTGGGCGTAATAACTGGCGTGTTGCGCATCGCCAAAGAAAGCCTCTTCTCGGGGCTGAACAACCTAGAGGTGGACACGATTTTGTCCAATACATACGCGGATTGTTTTGGCTTCACTCAGGCGGAAGTAAACCAACTGGCTATGGCTTACGGGGCGGAAGAAAAGACGGGTGAGATTAAAGAGTGGTACGACGGTTACCGCTTCGGCAAGCAAGACATATACAACCCCTGGTCTGTCTTACAGTATTTCCACCACGACTACCAGCCTCAAGCTTACTGGCTGGACACCTCCAGCAATGACTTAATGAAAGAATTCCTGCAACATTTGACGGACACCCACCTTGACCAAGTCGAGGCATTGTATCAAGGTGGCTGCGTTGAGGCAGCTGTAGACACCTCGGTAACTTTCCCGCAGTTGGAGAGTTGCGATACCAGCACCCTGTATAGCCTGATGGCCGTCAGCGGGTATCTCAAGCCTGTGGAATGGGTGTTTGAGGACCGCTATCTCCTGAAGGTTCCCAACAAAGAGATCGTCACCATTTATGCCCACGAGATTCTCAGCCACCTGGAAAAGAGCCTGGGTCTGACCGATATGATGAGTTTGGGTAGTGCCCTTGTGCGGGGGCAGGAACAACGGTTCGCCGAGCTTTTGCGCGAGTATATGGTGGCAAGTCTAAGCTATTATGACAACCTCGAGGCGTTCTACCACGGCTGGATGATGGGGATTTTGCTCTGCCTGAACAGCCGTTACTATTGTCTGTCCAATCGCGAGGCTGGTACAGGGCGTGCAGACGTTCTGCTTAAACCCCGCCGCGGATGCCAAGGGCCGGGTCTGATCTTCGAGTTTAAGCACTGCAATAAGCCCGAGCAGCTACCGGAGAAGGCCAACGAAGCTCTACAGCAGATAGAGGAGCGGAACTACATAGCGGATTTCCCGCCCGAAGTGAGCCAGGTTGTGGGGTATGGAATGTCTTTCTGCGGCAAAGAGTGCGAGATCAGACAGAGA
>JAZRVX010000086.1:0-1234 GCA_045599455.1 Faecousia sp.
CGGGCAGAAGCGGGCAGGACGCGATACGGAAGGTGAAGGAATACGCGGAGCAGGGATATACACAGGCAGTGCTGGTAGACCTGTCCAAATACTTCGACACACTGAACCACGAACTGCTGTTGTATCTGCTTCGGAAGAACATCCATGACAAGCGCGTGATAGAACTGATCAAGCGGCATCTGAAAGCGGGCGTCATGGAAAACGGACTGCTGGTGAAAACGGAAGCAGGTTCCCCGCAGGGAGGCCCGCTGAGTCCGCTGCTGGCCAATGTTTACCTGAATGAATACGATCAGGAGATGACACGGCGCGGCGTACCGGTTATTCGCTATGCGGATGACATCGTGGTGCTGGCAAAGAGTCAGAGAGCGGCGGGACGGCTTTTGGAATCGACGAAGCGTTATCTGGAAGGAAAACTGAAACTCAGGATGAACGCAGAGAAGAGTAAGGTCGTCAGCGTATTTGCAATCCGGAATTTTAAGTTTCTGGGCTTTGCGTTAGGGAAGGGGCGCAGCGGCGTGTACATCCGCGTCCATGCGAAGTCCTTGAAGAAGGCCAAGGCGAAGCTGAAAGAACTGACTTCCCGCAGTCAGGGCAGAAATGTCCGGGTCGTGATGCAGAAGGTAAAGGTCTACATACGCGGCTGGCTTGGCTACTTCGGAATCGCAAGCATCAAAACGACCCTGCACAGATGGGATGAATGGCTGCGCCGGAGAATCCGGATGTACATCTGGAAACAATGGAAATTACCCCGAACGAGAGTTCAAAACCTGATAAAACTCGGTATGCCGCAGTGGATGGCACACAGGAACGGAAACTCCCGGAAAGGTTATTGGGCGGTCGCCGGAAGCGGCATTCTCCAGCATACGATAACAAATGAGAGACTCGCAGCAGCCGGATACTTCAGTATCTCAGATTACTACGAGTCCCTGCACTTGTACGATTGAACCGCCGTGTACCGAACGGTACGCACGGTGGTGTGAGAGGTCGGCGGCGCAAGCCGCCTCCTACTCGATTCTCCCGCTTCCGGCGCACGGTCAGGGGTGCGGATCGAAGGTCGCGCTCGTCTCCTCTATGACGCTCCGGAAGTACGCCTCCGCCGCCCGGAAGTCCGGATCGTCCCGCAGGAAGTCATAGCAGCCGTCATCCAACCGCAGCAGCGTGATTTCGGGATAGCTCTCGCCCCGCTCCCACTTGCTCACCGCCTGCCCGCTCACATGCAGCTTTTCCGCCAGTC
>JAZRVX010000087.1:0-1187 GCA_045599455.1 Faecousia sp.
ATCGACGACCTGTCGCTGAAGGTCAAGCCCGGCGAATATCTGGCTATCGTAGGCTCTACTGGCTGCGGCAAATCCACGCTGATGCGTCTGCTGCTGGGCTTTGAGACACCGCAAAAGGGCAGCATCTTCTTCGACAACAAGGACATTGCCAGGATCGACCTGGAATCCCTGCGCCAAAAGATCGGCTCCGTGATGCAGGACGGCAAGCTGTTTCTGGGCGATATTTATTCCAACATTGTAATAACCGCGCCGCAGCTCACCATGGACGAGGCGTGGGAGGCAGCGGAGATCGCCTCTATCGCCGATGACATCCGAAGAATGCCCATGGGGATGCACACCATCATCTGCGAAGGACAGGGCGGCATCTCCGGCGGCCAGCGGCAACGTATGATGATTGCACGAGCAGTTGCGTCGAAGCCGAAGGTGCTGATGTTTGACGAAGCCACCAGTGCTCTTGATAACATCACGCAGAAAAAGGTTTCCGGGGCCATTGACTCCCTCAAATGCACCCGCATCGTCATCGCTCACCGTCTTTCCACCATTCAGCACGCAGACCGCATCATCTATCTTGACAAGGGCAAGATCGTGGAGGACGGCACTTACGATGAGCTGATCGCAAAAAACGGTTACTTCGCGGGACTTGTGGAGCGTCAGCGGCTGGATATTGATGCGGAGTAAAAGAGGCTTGAGAAAAGAGAGCAGGATATCATCATTCTGCGATTTTACTCCGGCAAAACGCTTCGTGAAATCTCTTCGCAAATGGGCATATCCTATGCCTATGTGAAAGTATTGCAGAATAAGGCGTATGAAAAAATAAAAGATTCTTTTGAAAATCAGTAGCCATTTTTCTTGCCTCTTCGTATAAACAGATGAAAACAGAAAAATGGGAGGGATGACTATGGAAAAGAAACTGAAAAAACTGTTTGACTATCAGCGTTTTGAGAAAAATGAAAAGCTTGAAAAGCTGATACGGGAAACCGAAAGCCGATATGCAGGAGAACTGTCGGATGACGATTTGACACTTGTCAATGCGGCAGGAGAGTTTACGATGCCCGGCGGGACGATCAGCGGCAACAAAACCGGAGGTGTCAGTTCTTCCGGCTCGCCGGATAGCGGCATCGACGTGGAACGGTATTCTACCTGAGAAGTTCTGCCTTCACGCAATTAAAGCGGGCGGAGCAAAAGCA
>JAZRVX010000088.1:0-1144 GCA_045599455.1 Faecousia sp.
CTTTACTCTGTCCCGCGCCTGCGCTTCCTCCAGCCTGTGCTGTGCCTGAATCAGTTTCTTTTCGTTTTCGTCCATCGGAAAAATCCTCCTTGATAGTAAAAATCCGGCGAATTGATACCCGTTTTTCTTTCACTGATACCAAACCGCCGGGTATTTGGTGTTGCTTGATTTCCGTTCTTTTTTCTGATACTAAAAAATGCCGGAACTGATACTGCATCAGTACCAATCCCGGCGTAAAGTGGTATCAAAGGCTGTTGATGAAGTCCATTGCCGCGTCAAAGTTCTCGTCATCCTCCGGTGACGTTTCCTGCGGTGCTGCTTGGGGCTGCACATTCTGAAAAAGCTGTGCAAGCTGCAAGGCGGGAGCTGCGGACAGGCTCTTTTCAATGGTTTCCTGTACTCGCTGAAGAAAAGCATCTTCCTTTTCTCGTGTTTCCAGATACGGATCATCTTTCATCTTTTCCATACGGGAAAAGTGGTCGATGACGGCAGCGATCACGGCCCGGCTGTAGGAGCTGTAACTGTCCGCACTTCTGAGATATTCCAGCGCCCTCCGGTCATCCTCGCGGTTCAGATTGAAGCGGAGCGTGGTCGTAAAAAGATTGCTCAAACCGGATCACCCGCCTTGCGGAGACTGTGAGCGGCCAGGGCTTCATATCCTTTTGCCGTAGCGCAGATGTGATCATTGATTGTCACACGGTCTTTGTCATACTCTCCGAAGTTACGGACAAGGCAGCTCCCGCCGCCCATGACATACAGGCGCATCAGTTCGGGATTGTACTCATGCTCGCGCAGTCTGCGCATGATGCCGGACACATACTCTGTGGCCGTGCTGCGGATCACGGAGAGATACTGTTCTCCAATGTCCGCCGTGCCGAAGCGCAGGACGTTTTCGATCACCGAATCATCCACGGCGGTACCGAACCTCTGCATCACGCTTTCCCGGACGGCAAGCATACACTGGTGGGTGCCGTATTTCTCGGTAAAGCACTTGCTCGGAACAGGCTTTCCGTTATTGATATACATGACGTTCATGGTGCCGTTTCCGATGTCGCAGAGCATATTGACACCCTTGAAGTCCCGAAGCCTGTCTGCGACAGCGGAGAAGCCCTGCGGGAACACATCTGCTCCGGTAAATTCCACA
>JAZRVX010000089.1:0-1100 GCA_045599455.1 Faecousia sp.
TGCATGAGCGACAGCTACACCTGCAAGTCCAACCGCGAAGCAGGCTTCGGACGCTCGGACATTATGCTTACACCCAACCGTGGTTGCCAGGGACCGGGCCTGGTGTTCGAGCTGAAACACTGCGCTAAGCCGGAGCAGCTAGCGGAGGCCGCCGAGGAAGCCCTGCGCCAGATGGAAGCCCGGCAGTACGTCGCCGACCTCTCGGCCGAGGTTGGAGAAGTGCTGGGCTACGGCATATCCTTCTGCGGCAAGGAGTGCGAGATAGCGCAGAAAGTGCTGCGCCGCTAGAGCAGACGTTGCGACACAACTAGCGCAGAGGGTGTTGCGCCGCTAGTGCAGAAGGTGCGGCACACCTAGCGCAGAGGGTGTTGCGCCGCTAGGGCAGATAATTAGACGACAGCCTGCTTCGGCAGCAAATGGACAAATTGGCGCAAAACACAACGCGACCATCCTCCCCGCGGGAAGATGGTCGCGCCAACACCTATCTCAGTTCTTCGCTCTCCGCGCCCCGGTCAGTCTTAATGACCCAGGCGCTGATATTAGATGCGAAGATAATAAGATATTAGAGGGCGATATACAAGGCCGGACGGACGGCATAGGAGCCGTAATTAACGCGGTCGCTGCCGATGACGCCGTCGCAGTCGACGAGCGCCGCGAAATTCGTATTGCGGCCCGGCGAGCGCAGCCACCAGAAACAATAATCATCGCTCGAATAAGCCCCCTGTTTTGTGGCATACTCGGTGCATTGGCACTTCCGTTCAGCAGCGCTGGGGAACAAAGATCTTGCCTCTTTTTCATCAAGCAAGAACACCAGATCCTGGGTGGCTTCGCCATAAGTCCCTGTACTGCCCCAACCGCAAGTTGTGTGCTCGGTTAAGGCGATCTTGGCTTTCTCCGCCTCGGTAAAGGCTTTGCTGAAGAATTCGCTGCCTGTACCCTGCGCATCGTTACCCGTCAGCCAACGGCGCAATGAACACTCCTTCCAAGTCATCGCTGCATATTCAGTACTGTACTTCTGAACATCCAGAGCTTTTTCCGCCACCACCAAAGCCCGCTTAGGGGTAGTCTCGGTAGCCTCCTCGATCTTCATGACCTTCCAG
>JAZRVX010000090.1:0-1051 GCA_045599455.1 Faecousia sp.
AAGCTGCAAATATAAGAAGCTTGCCACCCTTTTCTTTGAGCCCTCCACCAGAACCCGCTTAAGCTTTGAGGCCGCCATGCTGGAGCTGGGCGGCAGTGTCATCGGCTTTTCCGAGGCAAGCTCCTCCTCTGCATCCAAGGGTGAGAGCATGGCCGACACCGCCAAGATTTTAAGCTGCTATGCAGACATTATGGCCATCCGCCATCCCAAGGACGGTGCACCCTTTGTGGCCTCCCGCAATGCAAGCATCCCCGTCATCAATGCCGGTGACGGTATGCACAACCACCCAACCCAGACGCTTGCTGACCTTCTGACCATCTCCCGTGAGATGGGGCGACTGGATAACTTAACCATCGGCTTCTGCGGCGACCTCAAGTACGGCAGAACCGTCCACTCTTTGATTGAAGCCATGAGCCGCTATGCGGGCATCCGCTTTGTGCTGATTTCCCCGGAGGAGCTGAAGCTGCCCGGGTTTGTGCGCTACAATGTGCTGGAAAAGCTGGGCATTCCCTATACCGAGGTCACCTCTCTGGAAGATGCCATGCCGGAACTGGATATCCTCTACATGACGAGAATCCAGCGAGAACGCTTTGACGACCCCGCCCAGTACGAGCGGCTCAAGAACAGCTATGTGCTGGACACCGAGAAGATGAAGCTGGGCAAAAAAACCATGAGCGTTCTGCATCCCCTGCCCCGTGTCAACGAAATAAGCGTTGCCGTGGACGATGACCCCAGAGCCGCCTACTTCCGCCAGGCACTCAACGGCAAATACATGCGCATGGCGCTCATCCTGAAGCTGCTGGAAGAAGCGAAGCGCAACCCCATCCGGGAGGAAATCGACCCCGATGGACTGCGCTACGATTTGGTATGCAAGAACCCCCGGTGCATCAGTGCCACTGAGCAGGAGCTCCCCCAGATTTTCCGCACCACGGACAAAGCCGCCGGGGTGCACCGCTGCATCTACTGCGAACAAAAAGCATGACAAGACCGCCGACGGGACTCCCCGTCGGCGGTTGTTGTTTAAAGCATTGTTTATAAGAGAAAGGACGCT
>JAZRVX010000091.1:0-8116 GCA_045599455.1 Faecousia sp.
GGTTGTTACCTTAATTAAATCGAGTCCGGTCACCGGCACGCCGCCCGCAAGGACGGCAAGAAGCACAGCACCCGGTAGCCATACGCACCGCGCTTTCCGTGGGGGGCTGTCAGCCGCCCTTAATATGAAAAAATGTAAAAAAATGCTTGCAATGTCCCCCCCCGATGGTATTATGTGCGTGGAACGAGTACACGAGATAGTAGGTTTTCCCTGCTCCACAGAAAGGAACAACGAAAATGATAAGAATATTTGCACTGGCTCTGGTACTGATTATGACCCTCGGCATGATGGCCATGACTGCAAGTGCCGCCCCGATTACCTGCCCTGACCACCCGCAAGCTGTTATTTATTGTACAGAGCATCCCGATGACTGGCACTATTATGTAAATAATGTTGCTGGCGGTACTGTTTATACATGTTACTTTCGTCCGTCTGGCACGATGGGCCATTTTTCACAGTCCATGGAATGGTTTCAAGAACGAGGTGTTACTCCCGCAGAGGGTATGACAATTATAATAGGTTTTGAGGGTGATGCATCCATTTGCGAAAACGCCGCTCCCGCTCCCCAGCCCCAGCCCAAGACCGGCGTGGAGGACACCCTGCCCATCTGGTTCGGCGTAATGGCTGCCTCTGCCTGCGCCTATGTCCTGACCACCAAGAAAAGAGGCTTCTGATTTCCAAATGATAAAGAGTCACCGAATTTTCGGTGGCTCTTTTCTTTTGGCTTGCGGGTGTGCCATTCCGGCAGGGGGCACCCCTGAGAAGAAGCTGTCGGCAGACCTCAAAGGTTTTGATGCACAGCGGCGAAACCGTTGAGCAATCGTGTATCAATAACATATTACTTAAATCCCAGCTTGTCGGGATGTTTCGTAACCTACAGCAAAGAGATTCTTGTTTCAGGTATTTGAGAAAGAAGATAAGTCCAAAATATAAGGTTGATTTCTAGCTAGAATCCGGGCATACTATTTTCGGGAGGGATTACGATGCAGATTGATACCAACGCAATTATTTCCGCAACGGAGGCCAATCAGAATTTTTCCAAAGTAACCCGAATTGCAGAAAAAAATGGTCACGCCATCATTTTCAAAAACAATCATCCGCGTTATATGCTTGTGGATTTAGTGAAATCTTCCTTTTTGGATATGACGGACGATGAAAAAATTGATGTGGTTGCCGCTCGGATTCTGAAACGATTCAAGCCTGCTTTTGAGGAATTGGCCAAATGATTAAATTCTCCAAAGAAAAGGTTTTGCTGCTCCATCAATTGATTGCACAGGAAACCGGCGGGAGCATTGGCGTGCGAGACGAAGCACTTCTTGAGTCCGCGCTTGAGAACGCATTCTCCGGCTTTGGAGGGAAGGCGTTTTATCCAACCAAGGAAGAAAAGGGTGCACGGTTGGGATATGGTTTGATTTCAAAGCATGCATTTGTAGATGGCAACAAACGAATTGGTGTATATGTGATGCTGACTTTTTTGGAAGTGAATGGCATTCATATGGACTGTACCAACGAAGAAGTTGTTGAAATCGGTTTAGGTGTCGCAGATGGTTCTATCGGCTACGAACAGCTTTTGAAATAGATTCAGGAGCATCGTATTTAGTCCGGATTTCGGTTCGAACATGGGCTGCTATATTGCACCATCAAAAAAGAGAGGGTACCTTGTGGGTACCCTCTTACTTTTTAGTGCCGGCAGCCCATGCATGCGGCGCAGTTGCCGCCGCAGGTGGATTTGCCCTGTTTCTTATCTCGAATCAAGGAACCTGTAATGGTGGCGACAACCGCCAGAAGAAGTCCTGCAACGATGATTGTACCCATATACAAAGCTCCTTACTTTCGGATTCTGTGGGTTGCCTCCTGATAGGGGCGAACCAGCATATAGAGAATGAAAGCCAGACAGGCAGCAGCCGCGATTACGCCCGGGATATTGGCATTTCCGAAGAAGAGATTACCGAATTGTGTAACCATAAAGGCGCAGATATAGGCAAAACCGCACTGATAGCCGATTGCAAACCATGTCCACTTGGCGTTGTTCATTTCCCGCTTGATGGCACCGATGGCGGCAAAGCAGGGGGCGCACAGCAGGTTAAACACCAGGAAGGAATAGCCCGTAACGGCGGTGAAAGCTTCGCCGATGGCAGCCCATGCATTGCCCTCGGCTCCGTAGAGGATGCCCATGGTGCCAACGATATTTTCCTTGGCTACGAGACCGGTGATGGAAGCCACGGCGGCCTGCCAGCTGCCCCAGCCCAGAGGAATGAAAATCCGGGAAATCAGGCTGCCGATTCTTGCCAGAATGGACAGATTCAGCTCGTCTTCGCCCAGCATCCGGAGGCCTTCTTCCGTGAAACCGAAGAAGGAAGTAAACCAGATAAGAATCGTGGACAGCAGAATGATGGTACCGGCCTTCTTGATGAAGCTCCAGCCCCGCTCCCAAGTGGAATGCAGGACATTCTTGAGGGTGGGCATGTGGTAAGCGGGCAGCTCCATAACGAAGGGGGCGGGGTTACCTGCAAACATTTTGGTTTTCTTCAACATAATGCCGGAGACGACAATGGCGGACATACCGAGGAAGTAAGCGGAGGTTGCAACCCACGCGGAGCCGCCGAAGATGGCACCCGCAATCATGGCGATAAAGGGAACCTTGGCACCGCAGGGGATGAAGGTGGTGGTCATAATGGTCATGCGGCGATCCCGCTCATTTTCAATGGTGCGGCTTGCCATGATACCGGGCACACCACAGCCCATACCCACCAGCATGGGGATAAAGGACTTTCCGGAGAGGCCGAATTTACGGAAAACTCTGTCCAGCACGAAGGCAATTCTTGCCATATAGCCGCAGCCCTCCAGAAAGCTAAGCAGGAAGAACAGCACCAGCATCTGAGGCACGAAGCCCAGAACTGCACCCACGCCTGCCACAATGCCGTCCAGCACCAGACCCTTCAGCCAGTCGGCACAGCCGATGGCATCCAGACCGCTTTCTACCAGAGCAGGAATACCGGGGATGTAGGTGCCGTAGTCGGCAGGATTGGGCTCCTCGTCACCGTACTTTTCCATGACTGCAAGGGCAGCTTCATAGTCGGCAGGCGTGGCAATTTCCGTGGATTCTTCCAGCGTTTCTTCATCCACAAGACGGTATGCAAAGTTTCCGTCGGGTGCTTCTCCTGTTTCCTCCAAAATGGCGTCGTAGCCGTCCACAATTACAGAAGCCGCGCCGAATTCTTCGGCAGCTTCGGCGTAGGCACTTCCGCCCGACAGATGGAAGCCGTCGCCGAAGAGGTTGTCATTTGTCCAGTCGGTTGCGGCGGCACCGATGGTGGCCATGGCGATGTAGTACACGAGGAACATGACCACCGCGAAGATGGGAAGACCCAGCCAGCGGTTGGTTACGATTTTATCAATTTTATCGGAGGTCGTTAAGCTCCCCTTGTTTTTCTTCCGGTAGCAGGCCTTAATGACATTGCCGATGTATCCGTACCGCTCGGAGGTGATGATGGACTGGGCATCATCGTCAAGCTCTTTTTCCACATTGGCGATGTCCTGCTCAATATGCTCCATTATGTCCTCGGATAGATTCAGCTCAGCGAGCACTTTTTCGTCCCGCTCGAAGATTTTCACGGCGTACCACCGCTGCTGCTCCTCAGGGCTATTGTGGACGGCGGCCTCCTCAATATGGGCAATGCAGTGCTCCACCGGGCCGGAAAAGCGATGCTGCGGAATGGTTTTGCCGGTATTGGCCGCCAGAATTGCCGCTTCGGCGGCCTCGGTAATTCCGGTTTCTTTCAGTGCGGAAATTTCTACCACCGGGCAGCCAAGCTGACGGGACAGCTCGCGGGTGTCAATCGTATTGCCGCTCTTGCGAACCAAATCCATCATGTTGATGGCCACCACCACCGGGATACCCAGCTCGGTGAGCTGGGTGGTTAGGTACAGGTTGCGCTCCAAGTTGGTACCGTCGATGATATTCAGGATGGTATCGGGGCGGTCACCCAAAAGATAGTTTCTTGCCACTACCTCTTCCGGCGTGTAGGGGGACAGGGAGTAGATACCGGGTAGGTCGGTGATGGTCACATCGTCATGCTTCTTGAGTTTTCCTTCCTTGTGCTCCACAGTAACACCCGGCCAGTTTCCCACATACTGATTGGAGCCGGTGAGAGCGTTGAACAAGGTGGTTTTGCCGCAGTTCGGGTTGCCGGACAAAGCAATTGTAATTGCCATTTTCAATACCTCTTTTCAAATTAGTTATCGCTAACTGACGCGCAAAGAAATTAAAGAACTTCAATCATTTCGGCGTCCGTTTTGCGGATGCTCAGTTCGTAACCGCGGACGGTCACTTCAATGGGGTCTCCCAGCGGAGCAACCTTGCGGATGGCGACCTCCACACCTCTGGTAATGCCCATGTCCATAATTCGGCGCTTGATGGCACCCTCACCGTGGAGCCTGACGACCTGAGCGGATTGACCGACTTTGATATCACGCAGCGTTTTCATGGTTTCCTCCTTAAATCATACAAAAATTTTCTGAGCCATTTCTCGACTGACCGCTACTCTGGCCTCCTTGACCTTGACAACGAGATTTCCGGCCATCTCGGTGATTACCACAACATTCCCGCCGACGACAAATCCCAGATTTTCCAGATGTTTTTTCACCTCGGGAGTGCCGGACACCCGGGAGATTGTGTATTCCTCGTTCAGATTTGCAAATGTAAGCGGCATCATGGTGCATCCCTCACTATGTTTTGTAGTTGGTTGAAACTAACTACATACTGTAAAAATTGTTAGCATTTGCTAACAGAAGTATATTAGCATACGCTAACTAAAATGTCAACAAAAATTCGGGGCGCATCAGATTTTTCTTTTCAGAGCGGTTGCCAAATTCAAAGTGTGTGATAAAATAGCAGAAAAAGCCGAAAAACCGGCTTTCCGAAGGAGAAGGAGCTGCGCCATGGAGCTGATTGCACTGGACTTGGGCGGCACACTGATTAAGTGCGCCCGCATGAACGAACACGGACAAATCTTGGAGAGCCGCAAGGTTCCCTCAGCCACGGATAATCTTGAGAACCTTTTGCAGTCTCTTGATAAATGCGTGTTGCCTTGGCGGGAAAAGGCCGGCGGCATTGCCGTCTCCATGCCGGGCAGAATCGATGTTTCCCGGGGTATTGCCCTGACCGGCGGTGCATTTGCGTGGATTGAGAATCTTCCCATCGGTCAAATTCTGTCGGAGCGCTATCATCTCCCTGTCAGCGTGGACAATGACGGCAAGTGCGCTGCCGCTGCCGAGAGCTGGCTGGGTGCTCTGCGGGATGTGCCCAACGGACTGGTTTATGTCATCGGCACAGGCATTGGCGGCGGCATCATTCTTGACCACAGACTCCTGCGGGGCAGTCACATGAGTGCGGGAGAGCTGAGTTTTGCCCTTGCCAATCTTCATGCGCCGCTGTCGATGGATAATCTCACTGCTCTGCATGCTGCCACAGGACTGGGACTTCTGCGAAAATTCACAGAGGCCACCGGGGAAACCGTGGACGGCATTGAGTTCTTCCGCCGGGTGAAGGCAGGCGATTTGGAGGCAATCGCCCAATTTGACGGGTTCTGCGATTTTACTGCCCGGTTCTTCTATACCCTGCAGGCGGTTCTGGACTTGGACTGCATCGCCGTGGGCGGTGGCATCAGCGCAGAACCCATGGTGATTGCAGGAATCCGCAGTGCTGTCCGGCGAATTTTTACAAACCCGCTCCCCCAGCCGATTCCCGTCAGCGAACCGAAAATCGTAAAATGCGCATTTGGAAATGATGCCAATCTCATCGGCGCGGTGAAAAATTTCTTGGACACGAAGCAGAATGTGCAGTAAACTCCGATATCGCAGATATGGAATCCCGATTTCCGATATGAAAAGGCGGCTGTCTTGCGACAGCCGCCTTTCTTATTCTTTACTCCACAAGAATGTCCTTGATGGTGACTTCGTTGCCCTGCAGCAGCCAGGTCTTGTCCGAGCCGCAGTGGGGGCAGATTTTGCCCTGAGGCACGGTATCGTAATCCTTGCCGCAATCATCGCAGTGGGTCACGGCATGAAGCCGCTCCACCTTGATTTCGCAGTCATTGAGCATCGGAACTTTCTTGCAGTTCCATTTCCACACATCAATGAGGTAGTCGGGAATCACCGTGCTGACCTCACCGATTTCCAGTGTCACGGAGTGGACCTTGGTTGCCTGATTCTCCTCGGCAATCTTCACAACGGAGTCTGCAATGTGGAAAACAACGCCAAGCTCGTGCATAGTTTAGTCCTTCTTGCCCAGCTTGCGCACGATGGTCTGACCCAAGCGCACGCCTGCGGTGGACAGAATGCCGGAAATCTTATCCTCGGCCTTGCGCATATCTGTGCACTCGGGATGGTCGCGCTTCAGGTGGATGGCGTCGAACATACACTTGGTGGTGCAAACGCCGCAGCCGATGCACTTATTGGGGTCAACCCAGCTGGCGCCGCAGCCCAGGCAGCGGGCAGTCTCAATCTTAACCTGCTCGGCAGTCAGTGTCTTGTGGGCATCGCGGAAGCTCATCTTGGGTACGGTCTCGTCCATGCCGGCTTCCTGACGGCCTGCGTGGTCGTAATCGTCCACCTTGATGTTGTCCTTGTCCAGCATGATAAAGTCACGGCGGTTACGGCCGCACTTCATATCGGCACCCTTATGCACATAGCGGTGCAGGGATTCGGCGGCGCACTTGCCGTCCTCGATGGCATCAATGGCAAACTTGGGACCGTGGTACACATCGCCGCCCACGAAGATGTCGGGCTCGGCGGTCTGGTAGGTCAGAGGATCGGCCACGGGATAGTTGCCTCTCCAAAACTCCACCTTGGTACCCTCCAGCAGCTTGCCCCACTCGATGGCCTGACCGATGGCGAAGACGATATGGCTTGCATCCAGCTCCATGGTCTCGTTCTCGTCATAGACGGGAGCGAACTTCTTGGTCTCGGGGTCGATGGTACGCAGGCACTTCTTGAAGACGATGGCGGTGACTTCACCGGCTTCGTTAACCTTGACTTCCTTGGGACCCCAGGAGTTACAGATGTCGATACCCTCTTCCAGAGTCTCGGCAATTTCATTCTTGCTTGCGGGCATGGTGGCGCGGTCTTCCAGACAAACCATGGAAACCTTGCCTGCACCGAAGCGCTTTGCGGTCTTGGCGCAGTCAACAGCTACGTTGCCGCCGCCGACAACAACCACATTGCCTTCCATCTTCTGATTCTCGTCTTCCAGAGCGTTGTGCAGGAACTCGACTGCGATGGAGGTGCCCTTGGCGGTATCGTTCGCCACGCCGGGACGGCGGCCGCCCTGACAGCCGATGGCGATATAGAAAGCCTCAAAGCCCTGCTCGCGCAGTTCGGGGATGGTCACATCCTTGCCGACCTCTATGCCGCACTTGATTTCCACGCCCAGCTCCCGGATGACCTGAATCTCGGCATCGATGATATTCTTCTCCAGCTTGAAGGAGGGAATGCCATAGGTCAGCATACCGCCGGGGCGAGTGCTCTTTTCAAACACGGTGGGAAGATATCCGCGGGTAGCCAGATAGTAGGCTGCACTCAGGCCTGCGGGGCCGGAACCGATGATGGCAATCTTCTGGGCGAAGTGCTTCAGACGGTTGGAGGGGATGACCACGGGAGGAATGTAGCGGGTCTCGGCGTTCAAATCCTGCTCAGCAAGGAACTTCTTGACGGCATCGATGGCAACGGCCTGATCGATGGTGCCGCGGGTGCAGGCATCCTCACAGCGCTTGTTGCAGATGCGGCCGCAAACGGCGGGGAAGGGGTTATCCTTCTTAATCAGAGCCAGAGCCTCCTGATACTTGCCCTGAGAAGCCAGCTTCAGGTAGCCCTGAACGGCAACGTGAGCGGGGCAGGCGGTCTTACAGGGAGCGGTGCCCTTGTCGTAGCAGTTCTTGCGGTTGTTGTCGCGGTAGTCGGGATCCCAGTGCTCGGGGCCCCAGCTCAGGGAGTTGGGCAGCTCGTGCTTGGGATACTCAATCACATTGCCCTTCTTGTCACACAGCTTCTGACCCAGCTTAACGGCGCCGGCGGGGCAGTACTCCACGCACTTGCCGCAGGCCACGCAGTTTGCCTT
>JAZRVX010000092.1:0-1213 GCA_045599455.1 Faecousia sp.
ACTTGCGAACCGAGTCGAACAGCTTGAACACGAACTGGCATACACACGGCAGGAGGTGGAATTTCTAAAAAAAATTCATACGGCAGATTTGGAGGCGCGGAAGTTATGGGAATCCAAGCAGCACCCGAAGTAAAATTTGCCCTGATCCGCGAAGCTACTTTACGGGACAACAATCTTCTCAAGATCAGTAAGATGTGCGAAATTGCCGGTGTTTCCAGATCAGGTTACTACAACTGGTGTGCATCCGAAAGCACCCGTATAGCTCGTGAAGATGCCGATAGACAGGACTTTGACCTGATCCTGGAAGCATATAACTTTCGCGGCTACGACAAAGGTGCAAGAGGTATCCACATGAGGCTTCTTCACTATCCCGGAATCATCATGAATGTGAAGAAAATCCGCAGACTGATGCGCAAATATGGGCTCTTCTGCCCGATCCGCAGGGCAAATCCCTATCGCCGGATGGCACGGGAAATGCAGACCAACACAATTGCAGCGAACGTGGTCAACCGTGAATTCAGGCGTGCTCCCCGTAAAGTGCTGCTGACTGACATCACTTACCTGTTCTTCAAGAACGGAAAGTGCTATCTCTCCACGATTCTGGACGCCTTCACGCATGAGGTTCTGGCCTACCGTGTGAGCTTGAGCTTCAAAGTGGATTTCGTCCTGGCAACCACCGACCGGCTCATCGCTGAACACGGCAGCGCCTTGGACAACGAAACGATTGTCCACAGCGACCAGGGCTGTCATTACACCAGTTACGCCTTTATCCAGAAACTGAAGGACGCTGCGTTCGTCCAGTCCATGTCCCGTCGGGGCAACTGTTGGGACAATTCCCCGCAGGAGAGCTTCTTCGGACACATGAAGGATGAAATCTCTGACCTGATTGCGATCTGCGTCACCTTTGAAGAGGTAGTCGCACGGATCGACGACTGGATGGACTACTACAACAATGATCGCGGTCAATGGGATCTGCTCAAGTTGGCTCCCAAGGAGTACTATGTCTATCTCCAGACCGGGATCTACCCGCTGCCTGTGTACCAGAAGCCTACCTCCCGGGGCTCTGCCCCGGACCCCGAGGTTTAACGCTTTGTGCACGGAAGGGCAGCAAAAAGGACGACACTTCTGTGCCGCCCTCCCGTGACTCGGATCGGCGCTCCGGTCGCTCCTCAGCGTTGCCGTATCCTCCGTCCGAGCAAGGAGAGTATATCAC
>JAZRVX010000093.1:0-1214 GCA_045599455.1 Faecousia sp.
CGTAGGAGGTGATCCATCTGCAGGTTCCCCTACAGATACCTTGTTACGACTTAACCTCCCTTGCTGAATCTCAGTTCGAATACCCCAATTAAAGGTAACCTCACTGAAACCCGACTCGGGTGGTTTGACGGGCGGTGTGTGCAAGGAGCAGGGGCATATTCACCGCGAGTTTTTGATTCGCGATTACTACGGAATCCAGCTTCGTGAGGGTGAGTTACAACCCTCAGTCCGAACTACGGACGGGTTTCGAGATTACCTTCACCTTTCGGTGTCGGAACTCATTGTCCCGCCCTTTGTAGCGCGCGTGTAGCCCAGGAGATTCAGGGCATACTGACCTACCGTTGACCACTCCTTCCTCTGACTTAGCGCCAGCGGTCCCGATAATGTGCCTGATCTGCGGACAGACCAGTAGCAATTATAAGTGTGGGTCTTGTTCGTTATCTCACTTAAGAGAACGCTTTACAGTACGAACTGACGATGGCCATGCACCACTTCTCCAAGAATCAAGCAAAGTCATTAGCCTGGCTTTCATGTGATGGTCTCCCTTGGTGAGTTTTCCGGTGTTGAATCCAATTAAACCGCACGCTCCTCCCGTTGCGGTGCTCCCCCGCCAATTCCTTTAAGTTTCATCCTTGCGGACGTACTCCCCAAGTAGCAGACTTAACAACTTCTCTCCGGCACTGAATGCCCCCGAAGGGCCTCCAACACCAAGTCTGCAGCGTTTACACCCTAGACTACCGGGGTATCTAATCCCGTTTGCGACCTAGGGCTTCGTCCCTCACCGTCGGATTCGTTCTAGTATGACGCCTTCGCCACCGGTGGTCCTCCAAGGATTACAGGATTTTACCCCTACCCCTGAAGTACCTCATACCTCTCCCGATCCCAAGCCTGGCAGTCTCCTCGGAATTCGGAAAGTTAAGCTTTCCGATTTACCCAAGGATTTACCAGACCGGCTACGAACGTTTTAGACTCAATAAAATCGACCACCACTCGGGCTGCGGGTATTACCGCGGCGGCTGGCACCCGTCTTACCCAGCCCTTATTCCCCTAGTTATCTACGCTAAGGAAAAGCTAACACTAATGTGCTAGCACTAGGAATTCCCTCATCGGGCTTTCGCCCATTGTGAAGTTTTCGCGACTGCTGCGCCCCGTAGGGCCTGGATTCGTGTCTCAGAATCCAACTCTGGGCTCCCTCTCTCAAGGCCCATACCCGT
>JAZRVX010000094.1:0-1646 GCA_045599455.1 Faecousia sp.
CCGAATGCGGTACTGTTGATATGATTCTAAATGGGGAATCCTATGGAAAAAACATAACGGATTTCTATATGGAAGTGCCGTATGGAAGTACATATCGATTTGAAAATCTGCGCTGTACAGATGCGACCTATAAGGGCGTAAGAGAGGGAAGCTTAGAGGGACAAGTTACCGGTAAAACAGATGTTGTTCTTGAATTTACGCGGAATAACCTGTGCGAGATTAGTACAAGCGTTCAGAAGGATACACTGACAGTATCTTGGGACTATGTCCCATGGGCATCTGAGTATAATGTGCGGATTTTCAAGGACATGAACTACACAGGCACGGAATACAGCCGGTGGAGTGTAACGGAAAATTCGTGCAAAGTTCAACTGCCGCTGGGACATTACTATGTATATGTGGATTCATGTACAGCTTCCGTAGCCAAACAGAGTAATATTGTTGAATTGGATATCACGGAATGTGTAACAGCTATTACTGTTACGCCGACCATTCCCGGAGCAGCACAGGCGGGTATCTCGCTGACTGCACCCGCGGGTGGCTGGAAAGAGGGTACCAACACCTTCACTGTCAGCTGCGCCAAGCCCTGCGTGGTGGCGGTGAGCTATGACGGCGGGCAGACCTTTGTCCGGCTGTCGGCCTCCGATGCCGCAGGCGGCAAGTCCTTTACTGCGGAAAACATGACGGCGGATACACAGCTTGCCGTGCAGCTTTCCGGCGACACGAATGGCGACGGTGTCCTGACGAATTCCGATGCAGTCAGTGCGAAGGCGGCATCCTTGGGTAAAAAGAATGCTACAGCCCTGCAGAAGTTGGCGATGGATGTCAATGGTGACGGCGTTCTTACAAATTCGGATATGGTAAAGATGAAAGCGGCATCCCTTGGAAAAACAACTCTGAACTGGTGATAAAGAAAGGAAAAACAAAAAATGAAAAAGCTTATGAAAAGGCAATGTGCCGCATGGCTTGTCTTGGCAATGCTTTTGTCAATGATTTTGCCCGTGTGTGCGTATGCGCAGAGCGTGGCATTTACAGCGGAACTGAATAACAGCAGCATTGTCAAGAGTGACAGTGCACAGGAAATAGTGGTTACCCTGAAAACCAACAGCCCTGTTACAATTGACGGCTTTGGTGTAACCGTGGCGGCGGCTTCTCCGCTTTCTTTAAGTGCTTTTGCAGGCGGCGAATCCCGAATCACATTTACCGCTGCCGATTACAATATGAGCAACGGCAAAATCGGATGGGGAACCGCAGACTGTGAGAATATTTCGGATGTGACCAATTTGGTAAAAGCAACGATTACGGTGCCTGCCAATACCCCTGCCGGTACATATGAAATTACTTTTTCCGAGTTGGAGTTGAGTAAGGATTACGGCGAAGCCTATGTGTCCGGTGCTTCCGCTACCGCTACCCTGACCATCACCGAACCCTCCGCTCCCACTGCGGGCTATAATGCGGCCATCACCTGCGGTGTCAGCGAGGTGACTGTGGGGGACAGTGTCAGCGTGAATGTGGGCGTGAGCCACGACAGCAAGACCGCCTTTGCGGCCTCCGAAGTGGTTCTGGGCTATGATTCTTCCAAGCTCAGCTTTAACGAATCGGCATCCACCCTGAATGGCGCATCCGTCAAGAATGCCAACGGCGTT